>DATCQR010000128.1:0-7270 GCA_036569405.1 Candidatus Limnocylindria bacterium | reverse complement strand
TGGGCTGATGGCGATTGTCGCCACGCGCAGGCGCCGTGGACTCGTCTCGGCCGAGCACCACACCATTGTGGAGGCGACGAGCTACTACTGGCACTTCGTCGTTGCCGCGGGGGTCTTCCTCTTTTTGACCCTCTACGTCCTGTAAGCCGCGCCTCAGCGCAGGACCGCGTCAAGTGCGGCGGTCAGCTCATCGGGGTAGGCCATCCCCTCGAACTTGGCGGCGACCTTGCCGTGGGCGTCCACCACGAACACGTATGGCTCCGTCGGGAGGCCCCACTCCAGCACCGCCTTGACCGGCTGCGAATGGCCGAGCGCGTCGAGCGTGGGCTGCGTTCGCCCATCGGTCACATGGAGCAGGTACGGCTCGACGTGGATGAAGTTCACCTGCCCCGCGTAATCCGGCGCAACTTGCTTGACGAGGTCGAGCGCCGGGCCGCACGTGCCGCTGGTGCAGAACAGGGGCGTGGCGAAGACGAGCACGAACGGCTTGCCGGTGGCGATGGCGTCCCTGACCGAGAGGCCATAGAAGGCGGGATCAGGGTCGGTATCGGTCGAGATCGCCGCGATGGCCGCTGCATCGGTCGCAGTGAGGGTGTCCGATGGAGGCGCGTCCGCACCGATGGCCGGCGTTTCCGTCTTCTCGCGCACTGAGAAGGTCGCGCGGGCCGTTCGATCCGGCTTGCCCGCCTCCAGCCCGGTGACTTCGATCCCCCAGTCGCCGGGATGGGCAAAATCGGCATAGGAGGTGTAGATCGCCTTCGCGTCCGGAATAAGCCACCGAAAGGTGCCGTCGACCTGGCTGACCGGAATCTCGGTGCTGCTGGCCAGGTCGTAGAAGCGCTCCTGGACCGTGACTGCGGGAGCGGCGAGGGAACGGCCGGCGCCGTCCTGCAGCGTGATCAACACTCGACTGTGCCCGGCGCCGACCTCGGCCGAGACGATGACGGGGATGAAGTCGCCGTTGGCGACCACCGTGCCGTTTCCCGGCCACCCGGGGTACTGCCCTGCCTCCGATGGCGCGACACTGCCTGCCGGAGTGGAGCAGGCAACGAGCACCAGACCGATGGCTGCCACCGCTGCCCATCGGCCAAGGCTAGTTGCCTTCAACGGACGCTCGTTCGACATCCTGGTTGGCTCGCTCCCGGGTCCTGCGACTGCGCTTCTCATCGGCCCTCAGCCAGGCTTCGATGGCGAGAACCAGCGCACCGAGCAGGATCACGTCGCCGATCCCCCACATGACAATGCCGGCGACCTGCTGGTCGCTGAGCGGATCGGGTCCCCAGGTCCTGCCGAGGAACGCGTAGTGAGGGTACAGGATGGTCGGCGCGAAGTAGATCGCGAGCCCGACGGCGGTGTTGAACGGCATCTGGGCGGCCAGGTAGGCCATCCGCCCAATGGGGCTCAGTCGCCAGCGGATCGGGTCGGCCCCGATCACCGGCCACCAGAAGAGCATGCCCGCCACGAGGTAGAGCAGGTGCTCCGCCGAATGCAGCGTCTCGTTCTCCAGCGCCGCATTGAAGAGCGGGCTGAAGTGGGTGAGCCACATGACGATGGCGAAGAGGGTCCAGCCGACCGGGGGCCAGGAGATGGCCTTGACCGGCGAGGAGTGCAGGACCGGGAGGAGGATCGAGCGGCGAACGTTCGAGCTGACGGCGCGAAGGGCGAGCGTCATCGGCGCACCGAGCGCCAGCAGCGGCGGGGCGACCATCGCCAGCAGCAGGTGCTGGACCATGTGCACGCTGAACAGGCTTTCGGCGTAGACATCGACCGCGGAGACGAGGGCGAGCCCGATGGTGGCAACGCCCGCCAGCCAGGCGGCGATGCGCCACCTCGGCACCCGCGTCGCCGGGTGAGCTCGATCGACGATCCGCACCGCCGCCACGTAGAGAGCGGCAGCCAGCACGATCCCGATCCATGGCAGGGGATCGAAGGACCAGGTCGAGAGGATGATTCCGAGGCTCGGCGCGCGGAGCATCCCTCATGATCGCCTATTTCGGCGCCGTCGCCCGAGTTGACGCCCACTACCCCGGGCCGCACACTCAGCCTCCATCCATCATCCGCCCCCCGTCGAGCATGCCGCAGACCACCATCTACGTCGCGCCCCGGCTCGCCGGGACGCTTGGGACCATCCCTCCGGCGGTTGCCACCGTCGAGCTGGCGCGCCTCTTTGGTCGCAGCGCCGCGCTCGCCGGCGTGTCGTTGACGGTCGAGATGGGCCGAACGGTCGCCCTCCTCGGACCCAACGGAGCGGGAAAGACCACGCTGCTGCGGATCCTGGCAACCGCCATCCGGCCGTCCTACGGCTCCGTCTCGATTGACGGCATCGACGCCCTGCGCGAAGCCGAGCAGGTTCGCCCGCGGGTCGTGTACCTGTCGCACGCCACGGCGCATTACGACGACCTGACCGCGGAGGAGAACATCCGATTTGCGGCGACGATGTTCGGCTGGGGCGAGCGGGAGGGCCACGAGGTCGTCGGCGAGGCCCTGGCAACGGTCGCCCTGGACGCCGTGGCAGCTCAACGGGTGCGCACCTTCTCGGCGGGGATGCGCAAGCGCCTCGCCCTGGCCCGAGTCCTCGTTGCTCGGCCGTCACTGCTTCTCCTCGATGAGCCGCACGCCGCCCTGGACGGCGACGGGATGGCCCTTGTGGACCGGCTCATCGGCCTCTGGAAAGAGGCGGGCGTGACGGTGATGGTCGCCTCGCACCAGGCCGAGCGGGTGGCCAGCCTGGCGGACGCAACAATGCGGCTCGAGGGCGGGCTGCTGGCAGAGGTGAGCGGTGCGGGGGTCAGTGCGGGGCCGGTGGGCGGCTCACCACGGCCGCGCATGGCTGTCGCCGGGATGGACCGATGAACGACCTCCGGCGAGGCATGGCGGTGGCCGTTGCGATCGCCCGCAAGGACGCCATCTCCGAGCTGCGCGGCCGCCAGGCGGCGGGCTCGACCCTCTTCTTCGCGGCGCTCGTCCTCCTCCTGTTCGGCTTCGCGCTCGGCCCCGACTCGCGGCGCCTTGCTGACGCGGCGCCGGGCCTCCTCTGGCTGGCGATCGTCTTCGGCGGGCTGCTCACCATGGCGCGCCTGCACCAGCTCGAGGCCGATGACGGGGCGTTCGAGCAGCTCGCCCTGTACCCGGTCGACCGCCGCGCGATCTACGCCGGCAAGGCGCTGGCCGGAGCAGCGGCCATGCTCGTCCTCGGTGGTCTCCTCCTGCCGGTCGTGGCGGTCCTGTATGCCATCCCGATCGGCGCGGCCTGGCTGCCGCTGCTCGTCGCGGTGGCTCTGGGCGCCATCGGTTTCGCGGCGATCGGCACCGCCTACGCGGGACTGACGGTGCGGATGCGCGCCCGCGAGGTGATGCTGCCGCTCCTGATGCTGCCGGTCGTTGCGCCGCTGCTCCTTGCCGCCGTGAAGGCCACTGGCGCCGCGATCAGCGGCGATCCGCTGGGGGAGCTGGGCTCCTGGCTCCAGCTGCTGGTCGCGTTCGACGTCATCATGCTGGTCGTCGGGGCCGGCACTTACGGCTTCCTGCTGGAGGACTGATGAAGACCCGCATCCTGGGGTTCGTGGCGCTGGCGGCCGTGATCGGTGCAGCCATCAACGGCCTCTTCGTGGTGCCCGCCGACCTCAACCAGGGCGATGCGCAGCGGATCATGTACGTGCACGTGGCATCGGCCTGGATTGCCTATGCCTCGTTCGGCGTGACCGCACTGGCCGGGCTCGGCTACCTCATCTGGCGGGACCTGCGCCTCGATGCGCTGGCGCTGGCCGGTGCCGAGGTCGGGGTGATGTTCACCGCCTTCGCCATCTGGGGCGGGATGATGTGGGGCCGGCCCGTGTGGGGCGTCTACTGGCAGTGGGAAGACCCGCGCCTGACGACGACCGCGCTCCTGTTGGCTCTCTACGTGGGCTACCTCCTCCTGCGCCGCCTGACCGATGACCCCGCTCGCCGCGCGGCGCGCGCGGCGGTGGTGGGGCTGATCGCGGCGGTCGACATCCCGATCGTGCACTTCAGCGTTCTCTGGTGGCGCGGCCTGCACCAGGGCCCGACCATCGGCGACCCGTCCAAGATCCTCAATCCCAGCGCCCCGCTCCAGTTCGTGCTGGCACTGCTGGCCATGCTTGCCGCCTTCACCCTGGTCTGGGTCTACCTGCTCATCCGCCGCTACGAGCTGGCCCGCCTCGATTGGCATCGCGAGGAGGATGCGCGCCGTGGCTTCGTCCTCGCCGCACGCGAGGCTGCGCCGGGCACGGCGGCCGTCGAGGGGCCGGCGAGATGATGAACGCAGGCTTCGTGATTGCCGCCTACGGCGTGATCCTGGGCGGGATCGGCCTGTATGGCGCCCTCCTGGCGCGTCGGCTGCGCATCGCCCGCGACGCAACGCGGCGCACCGACGACGTTGACGCATCCCGATGACGCTGGCTCGGCCGGTCCTGGCGCCCCTGCCGCCGCGTGGCCGTCGCTGGGGCCTGCTGGTCGGGGTGGCCGTGGTGGTCGCGGTGATCGCCTACCTGGCGTTCAGCAGCGTCGGCAACGCGCTCGTCTACTACCTCACTCCGACGGAGCTGCTGGCCCGCGGCCCGGCTGAGGTCGGCAAGACGGAGCGGCTCGGCGGCCTGGTGAAGGCGGGAACCATATCGGGCGAGGCGCCTGACCTGGCCTTTGTCCTGACCGACGGGACCACGGAGATCTCCGTCCACGCTGCCGCCGCCCCGACCCGATCGTTCCGCGAGGGGATCGGGGCCGTGGTGGAGGGTGAGCTGCGCGCCGATGGAGTCTTTGAGGCGTCCCAGGTGATCGTCAAGCACGACGAGAACTATGTCGCCCCGTCCCAGGGCGGGCTGCCGACCCAGGGCTTCGACCCCGGCTCGTGATCCCGACCCTGGGGCACCTCGCCGTCGTCATCGGCCTGGCGGCGACCGTCTACGCTGCCGGGGCCTTCGTCATTGGCGGCCGCGGTGGGGACACGGCTGTGCTGGCCAGCGCGCGGCTCGCGATGTACGCGGCATTCGGGCTCGTCGCATTCGCATGTCTGGCCATGATCGTCTCACTCCTCACCCACGATTTCAGCGTCCTGTACGTGGCGCGAAACAACGCGACCACCACGCCACCCTTCTATTCGGTCATCTCGCTGTGGGCGGCGCTCGAGGGATCGATCCTGTTCTGGACCCTGCTCGCTACCGGCTGGGCGAGCCTCGTCCTGTACCGATATCGCAGCCGCCTCCCCGCCCTGATGCCGTGGGTCGGGGCGACCCTCGCGCTGGGGACGGCATTCTTCTTCGCGGTGATGGCGTGGCCGAGCGACCCGTTCGTTCGCGTGACTCCCATCGGCCTCGAGGGAAACGGGCCAAACGCGCTGCTCCAGAACCACCCGTTCATGGGCCTCCATCCGCCGCTCCTGTACCTGGGCTACACCGGCATGGCGATCCCGTTCGCCTTCGGCATGGCCGCGCTCATCACCCGCCGGACTGACGAGGAATGGCTCGCGGTGGTGCGCCGATGGACGCTGGTGCCCTGGATCTTCCTGACCGCCGGGATCGTGGCCGGTGCCTGGTGGAGCTATGCGGTCCTCGGCTGGGGCGGCTACTGGGCCTGGGACCCGGTGGAGAACGCGGCGCTGCTGCCGTGGCTGACGGCGACCGCCTTCATCCACTCCAGCATGGTTGCCGAGCGGCGCGGCACGCTGCGGACGTGGACCCACGCGCTCGTGATCGCGACCTTCGTGCTGACATTGGTCGGGACCTTCCTGACACGCTCAGGGGTGGTGAACAGCGTGCACGCCTTCACCACGTCGGGGATCGGAGCGTGGTTCGCGTCCGCGATCCTGCTGACCCTGGGCGTGGCGCTGGGCCTCCTGATCTGGCGCCTCCCCGACCTGCGGGACCGGCGCCCGCCGGGAGCGGTGGTGAGCCGCGAGTCGGCGTTCCTGTTCAACAACGTGCTCTTCCTGGGGCTCACCTTCGCGGTGCTGTTCGGCACGCTGTATCCGATCCTGGTCGAGGCGATGTCAGGGGCGCGCGCCAGCGTGGGGGCCCCGTGGTTCAACCGGGTCAACGCGCCGATCTTCGTGGCGCTCCTCTTCCTGACCGGGGTCGGGCCTGCCCTGCCATGGGGCGGCGCCTCATGGGCCACCGTCCGGGAGCGCTTCGCCATTCCGATCCTGTCTGGCGTCGGGGTTGTGATCGCGGCCTGGGCACTAGGAGTGCGCGGCGCAGCCCCACTCGGCATCCTTGGGCTTGCGACCTTCGTGCTGGTGGTGATGGGTGACGAGGTCGTGCGCGGCGCGCGCTCGCGTGCACGATCCCGCGGGGAGTCCGCGCCCCTCGCGGTGCTCCGACTGGCGACGCGGAATCGGCGCCGATACGGCGGCTACCTGGCGCACGTCGGCATCTGCGTCATGGCGGTGGCGATCGCCGTCTCCGCCACGCTCGGCACCGACCGAACCGCGACCCTGCGAGAAGGGGAGAGCCTCGCCATCGGGCCATACACGCTCACCTACGACAGGCTCGTCACCGAGCCGCTTGCCTCGGATCCACGCGTCATCGAGACGCGTGCCGAGCTCACCCTGGCCGGCCCGCAGTCCGGGGCCATTGCCACCGCCCTGCGCGACTACCCCAACTCGTCAACCGCGATCGCAACGCCGGTTGTCCGCACCGCGCTCGGCGAGGACCTGTACGTCACGCTCCTCGGCTCCGACCCGACCACCCGCACGGCGACCCTCCGTGTCTTCATCAATCCCCTGGTGATGTGGATCTGGACCGGCGGCGCGATCGTGGCGCTGGGCGCCCTCTTCGCCATCTGGCCGGACCGCCGCAGGATCGCGGTCGAGGCCGCGCTGGCGACGGGAGCCTGACCGATGCGCCTCTCCCTCCTTCGCTGGCTCCTCGTCCCGCTCGTCGTCCTGCCCGTCGGCTGGCTGCTCTTCACCGGGCTCGGGCACGATCCGCGGCTCATCCCCTCACCACTGGTCGGCAAGCCGATGCCCGCCTTCGCAGGAACGACCCTCGACGGGGGCCACTTCTCGTCGGCCGATCTGGCCGGCAAGCCGGCGATCGTCAACTTCTGGGCGAGCTACTGCATTCCCTCATGCGTGGATGAGCACCCGGTCCTGCTGGACCTTGCGGAGCGCCACGGCGGGGAGCTGCAGATGGTCGGGGTGCTCGTCAACGACACCACCGATGGCGCCCGGGGCTTCCTCGCCCGCTACGGGCAGGTCAGCTGGCCGACGATTCTCAACGCGGATGGCGGCATCTCAATCGACTATGGGGTGACC
>DATCQR010000127.1:0-10459 GCA_036569405.1 Candidatus Limnocylindria bacterium | reverse complement strand
GCTCCGGCGTCGCTGGTGCGCACGCGGCCAGGAGCGACGCGACGAGCAGGAGCGTGGCGAGGCGCGTCACGACGCGCGACCGGATCATCGGGCGAGCATCACCCGGCGAAAGCCCTCCGCGGCGGGGTAGCCGGCGCGCTCCCCCAGCTCCTCGGCCCCCCGGCGCAGCCATCGAGCCGTCTCGCCGAAGTCGCGGAACTGGCTTGCGTGATGCGCCAACGCGGCGATCTTGCGTTCGAGCGTGTCGCCGATGTCGACCAGCTGGTTGGCTTCGTTGGTGCTCCACAGGAAGAGCTCGGCAACCTTCCAGGCGGCAAGGCCCGCCGCGAGGTGCTCCGGGAAGTTGAGCGGGTCGCGTGCGGTCGGAAAGACGGCATCCACCACCACCGTCCCGACGGCCCGATGGTCGGGATGGTTGATCCACTCGTTGTTCACGAACAGGACGGTCGGGTCGTGGCTCATGACGATCTCAGGCTGAAAGGCCCGGATCGCGCGGGTGACCCGCTCGCGGAGGCGCAGGCTGGGCTCCACCTGCCCGTCCGGCTCGCCCAGGAACTCGACTTCCGTGACGCCGATCTCGGCGGCGGCGGCTCGCTGCTCACCCTCGCGCAGGCTCGCCAGCGCGGCCGGGTCCGCGGCCGGGTTGTCACTCCCCTTGTCGCCCCGGGTCATCATCAGGTACTGCACCACAGCGCCCTCGCCGATCCAGCGTGCCACCGTCCCCGCCGCCCCGAACTCGATGTCGTCGGGATGCGCGGCGACGACCAGGACGCGTTCCGGGGTGGGGAGGCGGTCGTTGGGCATCGGCTCCCAGTAAAGCGGGACCAGTTGGAGGCCCCGGAATCGTAGCAGCCGAGTCCCCGATCAGCCGATCGCCGCCTCGGCGAGTGGGCCTGGGACCTGGTGAGACGCATCCGAGCCGCCCAGCCGGATGAGCCGATCGCGCGGCTCGCGGAGCGCCAGCGCGGCCCAGTCCATCACCTCGGCGTCGTGGCTGAAGAGGACGATCTGGCGGTCCGCGCTGAGCGCGTGGAGCACGTCGAGCATGCGGAGCTTGCGCTCGGGATCCGATTGGGCCGTCACCTCGTCGAGCAGGAGGGGCGCCGACTCGGCGGTGGTGACGAGGTGTTCGGCCATGGCGACCCGCAGCAGGAGGTAGATCTGCTCGCGCGTTCCCTCCGAGAGGAGTCGGGCATCGCGCCACTGCCCGGTGCGAGCCTCCTTGACGTCGACGGACAGGTCCCGCGGGTTCATGCCCACCTCGACATAGGCGCCCCCTGTGATCGCCGGCAGATGCCGCTGCACGGCGGCGGTGAGGATCGGGGCGATATCGCGATGCACGCGCCGCTCAGCGGCTTCGAGCAGGGTCAGGGTCTCGTCGATCACCGCGGCCAGGTTCTGGACGCGACCAAGCTCGACACGGGCCGCGTCGGCGCGCTCTTCGGCCTCGGCCACGTTCGCGAGGGTCGTCGCCAGCAGGCGCAGCTCACCGCCCAGCTCGTCGACGACCGCCTTCGAACGCGCAGCCTCGGCGCGCGCGGTGGCCAAAGCCGCTTCAGAGTCGCCGGCGAGGGGGATGACGGCCTCGTCGCCGACCCGTCGCGCAAGTCTGGCGGCGACCTGCGCCCGTCGCTCGGCCTCGGCCTGGAGCTCCGCCAACGTCCCGCCGGCGAGGAGGCCCTGGAGCTCCTGCCACTCGCGGATTGCGGTCTCGCCAGCCTGTGCCACCTCTGCACGGGTTCGCTGCCAGGCCTTGAGGCGCTCGACCGCGGATGCGGTGTCGCCATCCCCGGCCTCACCGATGTGCTCGACGGCGAGCCGAATGGCGCTCTCGGCATCGGAAACGGCCGACTCCACCCGGTGAGCGGCGTCCTCCGCCGCGTGACGCGCCTCGATGGCACGTCGAAGGCCATCGGCGCCGGCCGCCGCGCGAGCCATGTCCTCGCGCCCGGCGCACTCGAGCTCGTATGCCGCAACTGCGGCGCGCAGGTCCTCACCCGCCGCGGCGCCACGAGCGACCAGCGCGGCGCGCAGCCGCTCATTCGCTTCCTGGGCGGCGCTGCGCAGGCGGGTCGCCTCGGCCTCCCACTCGGTCGCCGCGCGGGCGCTCAGCTCGGCGGATGCTCGCTCGTCCGGCGCCGATCCGGATGCGGTTCGACCACGTACGATCCACGCCCCCATCGCTCCTGCAACGCCGAGGAGGACGATCCCGGCAAGCGCCTGGCTGGTCGCCAGGAGCACGACGCTCACGATCGCGGCAACAGCTGCGCCGACGATCGGCAGACCCCACCGATAGTGAGAGGCCGGGGCCGCCTGGACGACCCCTGGCAGCGTCGTCGAGGGCGAGCGCTGCAGGTGTTGGCGCATCGCCTCAGCCGCGAGGTCGAGTGCCCGGGCAGCGTCGGCAACCGAGCGATCCGGGCGACGGTCTCCCTCCGGTACTGCGGGGATCGCAGCCAGCTGCTGCTCCAGCTCGCTCGCCGATGAACCGTTCAGCGGGACCGGCGCAGGACGCCTTCGCCACGAGTCGAGGGCGGCCGCCACCTCGTCAGCCAGCGCGTCCCGCGTTGCCAGCCTGGCCGGAGCTGCCGGGTAGCTCGACGCGAGCTCTGCTGCCCGCAGCGCACGCTCGGAGAGCTGGGTGGCCTCGCGCACGGCCAGCGCGGCCTCGGCAACGGTGAGGTCGCGCTCGGCACACTGGTGTTCACGCGCGGCCGCTTCTAGTCGCGACTCGCGGTCGAGGTACTCGCCGTGCAGGCGTCGTGCGTCAAGCAGCGCGGCATCCGCCGCCTCCTGCTCTCGCATGGCCGCCCACAGCGGGCCGGTGGCGCCGACCCGGACCGCGCCCACAGACTCCTTGCGGAACCCCTTCAGTCGCTCGATCGCCTCCGCCGCGGTGGCATCCGTGCCACGCGTCGCCGCCGCCCGCTGCATTTGGTCCTGCAAGCCGGACGCGCTCTCGGCGACGGCCATGATCTGGGCCTGGCTCACGGCCACAACCGCGGAGAAGGACTCGCGGTCGAGCCCGAGCCAACGGGTCGCATCCGGCGTCCCGTCGTTGATGATCTCGTTCGAAAGGTCGTCGCCGAGCGTCACGTCGCGCGCGCGACACGCCACCTTGCCCGCCAGGTCCTGGCTGATGTCCACGATGCGGCCGTCTCCTAGGTGCAGTCGAGCCTCGACCTCCCAGTGCTCCGGCGAGTCCCACGGTCGGTGGCGGTCGATCACCGAAGCGACCTCCTTGGTGCGACCCGGGCCACGGCGAACTCCTGTCAGAGCCAGGCGCGTGGCCGCATGCCAGCTGGTCTTGCCGGCCTCGTTGGGGCCGCCAATCACGTTCATCCCCTCGCCCAGATGCAGCGTCTCGTCACGCAGCGGGCCGAAGGCTCGCGCAATCACGCGCTCGATCCACATGGCCCTACGCCACCTCGAGGTCGCGGCGACCTTCGAGCGCGCGCAGCCCGGTGATCAGCACCTTGCGCTGCCGGTCCTCGTCGGCGATCAGCAGCGCGTCGCGCGCGAACTGCCCGCGCACCGTCATCTCGGCCTTGATCGCCTCGAGGTCGTACGCCGGCACGATGGCACCGGTCCGCACCACCAGGCCTTCGAGGTGGTCACCGAGGGCGGATAGCGCTCGCGGCTCGATCGGCAGGTCCGCGGGTACCTCGCCGTTGAGCGTGACCCGCACCGAGCCGGAGAGGCCGGCGATTGCCTGGCTGACCCGATCTCTGAGGTCGTCGACATGGAGACATCCGTCGAGCGCGACGGGCACCTCGTACACCTGGCTCACCGCGACGACTCGCCGTTCGCGGGTCACGGTCCCGTCTGCGGCCACCGTGGCGAGGACGACCCCGCGTCCGTCGGACTCGCCGAATGCGAGCGGATCCGGATTGCCGGGGTAGGTGTAGCGGTCGCGGTCGCGGGCGACGTGGTAATGACCCAGGAATGCGTGGTCGATCCCGGCCGCCTCGAGCTCCGCCGCGTCGAACGGGGCGTGCAGCTCCTTGTCGGGTTCTTGGAATGGCAGGGCGCTGCGCTCGGATGCGTGGGCGACGGCCAGGTGCACGCCCCCTCGATCGGGGCGGAAGTCGGCGAAGAACGGCCCCGTATTGGCGGGCGCGCGGTGAGCGGCGCCCCACAGGGTGACGCCGTCGGCAAGCTCGACCGGCGTCAGCCGGGCATCGGTGAACAGGTGGACGTTCGGGCTCCACTCCTCGAGCGCATACGGGCTGCGCTCGGAGTACCAGTCGTGGTTGCCGGGAGCGAGGTAGATCGGCCGATCGGTCCGTGCAAAGCTCTCGCGCAGAAAGGCGACCGTGTCTGGCGTGAACCGCTCGTGCTCAAAGAGGTCGCCCGCGCACAGGATGGCGTCGACACGTTCGTCGTCGGCCAGCTGGAGGATGCGGGTGAGGGTCTCTCGCCGGTTGCGCCGCCGCAGGCGCGCGGTCTCGGGCCGCGCCCAGGCGAATGGCGCGTCGAGGTGCAGGTCGGCGAAATGCAGGATCCGCATGATCGCCAAGCCTAGCCCCGTTCGCGACAGCTAGGCCGTCGCGTTTGGACACCGAGTCACGCCTGGGTCGAGCGGTCCGCCCGGAGCTGGTACGCGAAGACGGCGATCCCCGCCAGCAGGAAGAGGTGCAGGAGGCCGCCAAGGCCAAAGCCGCCGATTAGGAGCAGGAACCAGGCGAGCATCAGCACGACGGGCAGCGAGCGCCAGGCCAGGTATCGCCAGGCGGGGCTCACGGCTCTTCCTGGCGCTCGTTGATGACCTGGACGACAAGCAGCACCGCCGCCGCGACCAGCAGCAGGTTGACCAGGGGCCCCAGCTGCAGCAGCAGCCCGATGAACCAGGCCACCAGCGTCACTGCGATCCCAATCCAGATCATGCCGCCAGCCGCTCCATCAGCAGGTCCACGTGGTCGGCCGCCTTGACGCGCGGCAGGACGTGCTCGATTCGCCCATCCGGGCCGATGATGAAGGAGGTCCGCTCCACGCCCTTGTAAGTCTTCCCGGCAAACTTCTTCTCGACCCATGTGCCGAACGCATCGGCGGCCCTGTGTCCCTCGTCGGAGAGGAGCCGGTACGGAAGGCCGTACTTCTCGCGGAACTTGACGTGGCTCGCCACCGAGTCGGGCGAGACGCCGTAGACCTCGACCCCGGCGGCGGTCACACGCTCGTAGTTGTCGCGCAACGAGCAGGCCTGGGTCGTGCAGCCGGGGGTGTCGTCCTTGGGGTAGAAGTAGACGACGTAGCGCTGCGCCAGTAGGCCCTGGCTCGAGACCGTCGAGCCATCGTCAGCCTGCATCTCGAAGGGCGGGACCGGGTCTCCCACGCTGGGCTGGGTCATGTTCGAATCGTACCTCACCCCATCTCCTCGATCGCCAGCAGGACCGGGGGCAGGTCGCGGGGAAGGATGCGATCGGCCAGGTCCCCTGCGATCTCGCCCACGACCTCGCCACTCGCCTCCGCCAGGTCGTGACCGGCGTCCGGGATGAGCCGGCTCCCCGGTTCATTGCCGGCGTCGGAGAGGGCGGCTGCGAGGAGGGCGGATTCGTCCGGATCGGACCAGCTGTCGGCCTCGCCGTGAACGAGCGCGATGGACCGATGCAGCATCGTGGCGAGCGCAAGCGGAGGCGTGTGGATCGCCTGCTCGAACGGGGCCAGGGCCAGCGTCACGAGCCCGGCTCCATGGAGCGGCAGCGTGAGAGTCGGCTCTCGTCGCTCGGCATGCTCGATCAGCTCCTCGCTCCAGCGGTCGATGGCGGCCACGATCGGGTGCTGATGCTCCGTGCCCTCGCGCCCCCGAGTTGCGGCCGCGCGACGCAGCGTCTCGCGCCACGATCTCGCCGACGGCCCGATCAGGGTAAGAGCCGATAAGGCGGGATCCCCGATCGCGACGGCCAGGCCAATCCCCGCCTCCTCGCCGTGTCCAATGATCCCGGATCGGCGCAGGTCGAGCTCCCTGCGGCCGCGCATGACGGCGAGCATGTCGCGGGCGTCGTCGATCTTGGCGAAGAGGGTGACCTCTTCCCACCGACCCTCGGAGGCGCCGCATCCACGCGGGTCGCTGCGCAGCGAAGCCACCCCGCGAATGGCGAGCGCCTCGGCAATGCGGGCGAGCAGGCCGGGCGGCGTCACTGGCGCGGCAGGCGCGAACCAGCCTGGGTGGCCGACCCGGTCGTAGGCGCCGTCGCGGTCGCGCGGCAGCCAGGAGGCGAGCAGCAGCACATTCGGGTAGCGGCCATTCGCCCCATTCGGCGCCGGGTCATCCGGCAGCAGCAGCGTCGCCGCCAGGGAGGCGTCGCCAGCTCGAACACGGAGCTCCTCGGAGCGAGGCATGCCACGAGGGTACACGCGCCCTAGACCCGGAGCGCCGACCCGATCCCGAGCGCGACCGCACCGAGTGCGACGGCTGCCAGGAGCAGTCCCCAGTCGGCGACCCGCATGCGTTGCGGCCGTGCGATCGTGCGGCAGGCCGCGGTTCCGAAGCCGCGCGCGTCCATCGCCAGCGCAAGCCGGGTTGCGCGCCGAATCGCACCAACCAGCAGGGCCAGCAGCTTGCCGAAGGCGAGTTGCGCGGCGGCGACGGGGGACCACCCGCCACTGATGCCGCGCGCTCGCCGCGCCATGCCCAGCAGCTGCCATTCGACCGCGAGGATCGGCAGCATGCGAATCGCGGCCAGCGCCCCGACCGCCAGTCGCGGGGAGAGCCGAGCCTGCTGCTGGAGCGAATCGGCCAGGTCTGTCGGGTCGGAGGTGGCCAGGGCGACGACCCCGGAGAGCGCGATCCCCAGCAGGCGCAGCCCCAGGGCGACGCCCGTGGCGACGTCCGGGCCACCCGGCGCAGCGGGCGCAAGCACCACGTTGAGCACGCCGACCACGAGGGCGGCGATCAGCAGCGGCCATGTCCGCACCAGCAGCGTGCGCACCCCGAGACCGGTGAGCGGCAGGCTGGCCACGATCCCCGCCAGGATGACCGCCGGGGCGATCGGTCCCGACGCCAGGAAGAGGACGGCCATCAGGATCGCGGCGGTGCCCAGCTTGGCCACCGGGTTGGCGCGGGCCAGCGGTGCGCGCGGGTCGGGCCGAAGCGGTGTGAAGCGCCTCATGGGGCCAGCTCCACCGTGCGGTCGGCGAGCGCGGCGACGAACGGCAGGTCATGCGTCACGAAGCAGACCGCGGTCCCCTCGTCACGCTGCTGCGCGAGCAGGTCGAGGAGCTCGACCGCCGTCCTCCGGTCCTGGCCGAAGGTCGGCTCGTCGAGGATCAGGACGCTCGGCTCCGCGACCAGGGCGGTGGCGACCGAGAGGCGGCGCTTCTCGCCGCCGGAGAGGCTGAACGGATTGGCCTCCGCGAGTGCCGCGAGGTGCAGTCGCTCCATCATCTCCCATGCCCTCCGCGACGCCTCCGCCGCGGAAGCATGCTTCTGGAGCGGGCCGAGCAGCAGCTCCTCGCGGACGGTTCCCATCAGGAACTGGTGCTCAGGGTCCTGGAAGACGGAGCCGATGAACTGCGCGAGCCGATGGGCCGGCAGCCGGCAGATCGGCTTCTGATCGGGACCGATCACCGACCCCGTGCTCGGACGGAGGAGACCACCCAGAAGGAGGGCCAGCGTGGACTTGCCGGATCCATTCGGCCCGACGATTGCCAGCGCCTCGGAGGACCGGACCGCGACATCCATCGGTCCGACGGCCAGTGACTGCTCCCCGGGGAAGCGGTATCCGACCTGCTCCGCCACCAGCACCGCCTCGGGCTCGGGGCGTCCGCGCTCGGCCGGCATCGGCAGTGGCTTGTTCGGCACCCAGATCCCGGCTGCCGCGAGCTCGTCGCCGCGGGTGGCGAACACCCCGGACGGTGGCCCATCGGCGACCACCCCGCCACCAGCCTCCAGCACGATCACGCGGTCGACAAGATCCGATGCATCAGCCACGCGGTGCTCGACCAGCAGCATGGTCAGCTGCCCGCCGGCCGCCAGCCGGCCGATCGCGTCGCGCACCAACGCGGCTCCCGCCGGGTCGAGGTTGGCGGTCGGTTCGTCGAGGAGCAGGAGCTCGGGGCGCAACGCCAGCGCCGCCGCCAGCGCCAGCCGTTGCTGCTCACCGCCTGAGAGGGCATCGGTGGGGCGATCCCGGCCATACGGGAAGCCGACCATCTCGAGTGCCTGGTCGACCCGCGGCCAGATCTCGCCCGCCGGAACGCATCGGTTCTCCAGGCCAAACGCGACCTCGTCGCCGGCACGCGCCATCACGAGGCTCGACTCGGGATCCTGGAAGACGATCCCGGTCCGTTCGCGGGCTTCCCGCGGATCGAGCCCGTCGACCCGCAGGACACCCTCGGACTCACCGCCCTCCAGCAGACCCGCCAGGCCGGAAAGCAGGGTCGACTTCCCGGCACCCGAGGAGCCGAGCAGCATGACGCGCTCCCCGGCCTCGATTCGTAGGTCGAGGCCGCGCAGCGCCCACGCACGACGACCCGTGTGCCGCCACCCCCAGCCGCGCGCCTCGATCGCGACCGGCGCGCTCAGTGGCTCAGACCTCCGGCTGCTCGCGGGCCGCCGGGAAGGCGCTCAGGACGCCCGTGCGGCCGAGGGCGCGGACCAGGAGCCAGCCGCCGAGGCCGGCAATGAGGGCCGAGCTGCCAGCGACGAGCGCCGTGTACAGCACCATCCAGTCCGTGCCCCATTCCGGGTAATAGAAGGCCAAGTCGAGCAACGCGCCAGCCACTCCAGCAGCCGCGCCTGCTCCGATGGCGGCGATGAGCCCCCAACGCCGGTACAGGCCAAAGGCGAAGATGAGCTCAGCCGCCGCCCCCTGCGTGAGGCCGTAAACCACCAGCACCAGTCCCCACGGCGCCCCGAATAGCACCTCCGCTGCCGCAGCCATGGTCTCGGCGAGCAACGCGGCCCCCGGCCGGCGGAGGATAAGGGGGACGACCACGGCAGGCAGCATCCACGTCCCGTAGACGATTCCTCGCACCGGGGGAAGCACCCATGTGGTCGCTTCCCAGAGCACATTCCAGGCTTGAAAGACAGCTCCGAATGCCACGGCCAGGACTGCCGCCGTCACGACGTCGACGGTCCGCCACGGCCCAACGCGAGAGTTGCTCATGACCGTCATACGCTCGACTCCTTTCGTGTTTCGATGATCAGCAGCGTCCCGCCTTCCAGCGAGACCGATGCCGGGGCGTGCTCAACCTCGTTGGAGAGACCCCTCGAGCGACCCGATTGGAGGGTCTCCCCGGCGAGCGGGTAGCGCAGTCCTTCCGTTATCACTCCCGTCGCGTCCGCCCCGACAGGGAGCAGTGTCACCAGGTCACCCGGGACTCCATCGAGCTCGCGGCGGCGGCCGGCGTGGAGTGCGCGCGCGGTCGTCCCATCGCGCACGAGGCGGAGGCGGATGCCATCCCATCGGCGGTCGACGAGCAGGAGCAGGTTCGCCAGCTCGTGATCCAGCCGCCCCCCGCCGAGGCCCCCCACGATCACCACCTCGTTGGCGCCGCCGGCGAGCGCCCACGACACGGCGAGCTCGACATCCGAAGCGTCCTTTTCGGCAGGATGCTCCTCGATCTCGACTCCGCGTTCGGCGAGGCGCTCGAGGAGGGCGGGGTCGATCGAATCCATGTCGCCGATCACGAGGTCTGGAGACAGGCCGCGGCCGTCCAGCCACTGGGCACCGGAGTCGGCGGCGATCACCATGTCGGCGCCCGCCAGCTGGGCAGCGTCTTCCGACGCGGCATTGCCGCCGGCGACCACGATTGCTTTCACTCCGACTCCCTTCGCTGGCATGACCCAGATCAGGTTCGAGGGTCTGCGGCCTTCCGCACTCTCAGCGCTTTCGCGCTCCCCTGTCGCTCTTGGGGTTGTCCCGGTGAGCGTAGCACTCGTGCGATCATCGGGCCGTGGGTGACGATCTAGGTCAGCAGCATCCAAACCTTGCGCGCGTCATTGCCGCCGCGGCGAGCGCGGGCCTGCCGATCGAGGTCCAGCGATTCCCCGGGGGGACGCGGACGGCGGAAGACGCGGCGCGGGCCGTGGGCTGCGACGTCGCCCAGATCGTCAAGTCGCTGGTGTTCGTGGCCGACGGCGAGCCGGTGATCGCCCTGGTGTCTGGGGCCGACCGGCTCGATCCGATGCGACTCGCGGCAGCCACGGGTGCCAGCGCCGTCCGCCGCGCGGATGGCGACGAGGCCCGGGCGGCGACCGGGTTCGCCATCGGCGGGGTGCCGCCCATCGGCCATGCTCGTCCGCTGACCGTCCTGATGGACGAGCGACTCCTGGCCCACGATCTGGTGTGGGCCGCAGCCGGCCTGCCGGACGCCGTATTCAAGGCGTCCCCCACGGCGCTTCAGGCGGCCGCGGGCGCACGCGTCGTGGCGCTGGCGGCGACTCGAGAGTGACTCGACGGTTATTGTCACGGTCGATCCAGCCTGATCTCGATCGCCACCCGGCCGTCCGCCGTTC
>DATCQR010000126.1:0-4915 GCA_036569405.1 Candidatus Limnocylindria bacterium | reverse complement strand
ATCGACGCCCGCGCCGGGTCCATACCGTCCTGGTCAGCACGCAGCACGATCCCGAGGTTGCCCCGCTCGAGCTCGAGGAGGGTGTCCGCGAGCTGGTGATCCGTGACGCGATCGATCCGGAGCTCCTCGACGAGGAGACCCGCTATCTCGTCAACCCGACAGGGCGCTTCGTGATCGGTGGCCCGATGGGGGACTCCGGCCTGTCCGGGCGCAAGATCATCGTCGACACCTACGGCGGCATGGCCCGTCACGGCGGCGGCAGCTTCAGCGGCAAGGACCCCACCAAGGTGGACCGATCGGGCGCCTACATGGCCCGCTACGTGGCCAAGAACCTGGTTGCGGCGGGTCTGGCGCAGCGGTGCGAGCTCCAGCTGGCCTATGCCATCGGGGTGGCCCATCCGCTGTCGATCAACCTGCAGACCTTCGGCACCGGCGTGGTCGCCGATGCGGACCTGGCCGAATTGGTCGAACGCAGCTTCGATCTGCGTCCCGGCGCGATCATCGCCGGCCTCGACCTTCGCAGGCCGATCTACCGCCCCACCGCCGCCTACGGCCACTTCGGGCGCAGCGACCTCGACCTTCCCTGGGAGCGGACCGATCGTGCCTCCGCCCTGCGCGAGGCGGCCGGCGCGGTGGGAGTCGCTGGGGCTTCGGCCTGAGCGACGCGGTGACGCCCCGCGCCACGCCCCGTTCACCGATTCGCTGGGGAGAGCCGCCGCGTGGAGGCGGCCTCGGGGCCGCGTTCTCGGCGCTCGCTTCGCGCGTGCGGGAGATGCTCGCAGGGCGCCACGTTCCCGCCCGCCAGTCCCTGCCCGCGCTTCCGTTGGTGCTGCGCCATGGCGAGCTTGCCCAGCGCTACCTTGCCGCCGAAGGCGTGGCAGACCATCCCAGCGCGGCCGCAGCGGCCTCGACCGCGGTTGAGCAGGCAGTCGCGGAACGGGCCTGGTGGCCCGCCGACGTTTGGGGGCACCGCGCTCTGTGGCACTTCGAGCAGGCAGGCATGGAGCTGGAGGCCACTCGCGCGGCGCGCCGAATCGGCGACGTGCGTGTTGGCGGCGGTGACCCAGCCAGCAGCCGCCGATACTACGCGGAGGCAATCAGCGAGGCTCGGGACATCGGCGCCGAGCGGGAGGAGGGCCTCGCGGCGCTCGGCATGGGTAGAGCCGAGCTGGAGCTGCGCAACGTGACCACGGCTCGCCGCCTCGGTCAGATTGCAGTCGACCTGCTGGAGCGCGCCGGCGCTCCGCCCGACGAGTCCGCCGCGGCGCGCGACCTGCGCGGCGAGGAGAAAGAGGTCGGTTGATGTTTGCGATCGTGATGGCCGGCGGGTCCGGCACCCGCCTCTGGCCACTTTCGCGGCGCTCCTCCCCCAAGCCGCTGCTGGCGCTCACCGGCGACACGAGCCTGCTGCAACAGACCGTGGCGCGCCTTGGCAACCTGCTGAAGCCGCACGACATCTACGTCATCACCTCCCAGGCGCACGTGCGCGCGACGCAGGCGCAGCTCCCGCAGTTGCCCCCCGACAACGTGCTGGGCGAGCCGCTGGCGCGCTCGACGGCGGTCGCAGCCGGGCTCGCCACGGTCATGGCTCGCAGGCAGAGCGACGAGGTTGCGCTGGTCCTGCCGGCCGACCATTTCGTGGCGGACGAGGGACGCTTCATCGAGGCGCTCCAGGAGGCCGCCCGGACGGCGGAGCGCGGGTACCTGGTCACCCTCGGCGTGGTTGCCACCGCCCCCGCCACCGGATACGGGTACGTCAAGCAGGGCGCACCAATCCATGCCGGGCAGCCGACCGCGCTGGTCGAGCGCTTCGTCGAGAAGCCGAGCGCCGCCGACGCAAGGAAGATGCTCGAAGATGGCGGCTACCTGTGGAACGCGGGGATCTTCGCGTGGCGGGTCTACGCCTACCGCCAGGCGATGGAGAAGTTCCAGCCCGAGCTCGCCGAGGCGCTTGACAAGATCGCGGCGCTCAATCGCACACCCGGCTGGGTCTCCGATGTCCGCGAGATCCTCGAGCCGGTCCACGCCATCTCGATCGACGTCGGGATTGCCGAGCCGGCGGCTGCGGACGGACGGATGGCCGTGGTGCCGATGGACGCCGGCTGGAGCGACATCGGCTCATGGTCTGCCCTCCTCGAGGCGCTCTCCGCGCGCAGCGGCGCGACCCTCGTTGCGTCCGGCCAGCACCTCGACCGCGGATCGGAACGCGTGCTGGTTCACGGCGGAGAACGGCTGGTGGTGACCGTCGGTCTGCGGGACATCATCATCGTCGACACCCCCGATGCGCTGCTGGTCTGTGCAAGGGACCGTGCCGAGGAGATCAAGCCGGTCCTGGACGAGATCGCCGAGAAGGCCGGCGACCGCTATCTCTGAGCCGATCGGCCCGGTCCCGGCGGCCACCCAGGAGGACTCAATCCGGCTCGCGTGGCTCGCTCGGCTGATCGGTCGCGCCATGGCGCTCTACCTTCGACTCGTGGCCGCCACCGCGCGAACGTCAGGGCCGCCCGTCATCCAGGGCCAGGCGCTCTTCGCCATCTGGCACGAGTCGAACCTGGTTGCCGCCACAGCGGCGTACCGACTGCGGGCCACCAAGCGGTTCATCAGCTTCAGCACGCGTGGCTTCCGTGGGATCGTGATGAACACGATGCTCGAGTCGATGGGCTCGGGGGTTGTTGCGCTGCCCGAGGAATCGAATCGAGCGGAGGCGGCGAAGCTGGCCAGGGAGCTGGCGCGAATCGGCCGCGACGGCTCCAGCCTGGTCGTCAGCTGCGATGGTCCAACCGGACCCTACCGAGTCGCCAAGCCGGGGGTCCTCATCGTTGCACGCGAGTCGGGCATCCCCATCCAGCCATGGGCCGTCGCGATCCGGCCGGCATTGCGCCTGAACGGACGCTGGGATCGCCACCTCGTTCCCGTTCCGTTCTGCCGGATGCGGGTTGAGGAGGGGGTGCCGATCCCGATCGCGCCAAGGGAGCCACTCAAGCCACGCGTCGCTGAGCTTCAGGCGGCGCTGGATGGCGTGCAGGGCCTCGCCGACCGCCGGATGGCGGAGCGCCGGCGCCGTACGATAGGGGCCTCGTGACCACGATCAAGTTCGGCACCGACGGCTGGCGAGCCGCTATCGCCGAGGACTTCACCTTCCACAACGTGCGTCGCTGCGCCCGTGGCGTGGCCGAGTACCTGGCCGCGGAGGGGACCGCGGACCGCGGCGTGGTGGTCTGCCACGACCGTCGATTCGCATCGGAGTATTTCGCCCAGGCGTGCGTCGAGGTGCTCGCCGCGCATGACATTCGCTCGTTCATGACACCCGACGCGGTCCCGACCCAGGTCGGCAGCTTCTTCACCCGCGAGATGGCTGCCGGGGCCGGGATCGTGATCACCGCCAGCCACAACCCATGGACCGACAACGGCTTCAAGGTCAAGGCCGATACCGGTGGCGCCGCCGCTCCCGAGATGCTGGCCGCGATCGAGGCGACCATGGATCGCCATCCCGAGGACGAGCTTCCGCCTCGGCGCGACTACGCCGAGGCCGTCGCCGCCGGCCTGGTGGCGACCTTCGACCCATACCCGCGCTTCCGGGAGCAGCTGGCCAGCATCGTCGACCTGGAGCGGATCCGGGCTGCCAAGGGCCGCGTCCTGGTCGAGCCGATGTACGGATCGGGCGCCGGCTGGTTCACCCGGCTGCTCGGCGGGGCCGGACTGACCGTCAACGAGCTGCACACCGAACGCAACCCGTTCTTCGGAGGCGTCAACCCCGAGCCGATCCGCCCCAACATCGACGCCTGGCTCGAGGAGATCCCGCGCTGGGGCGCCGACATCGGGATCGCCTTCGACGGCGATGCCGACCGGGTCGGGATGGCAACCGAGGAGGGCGTCTTCGTCAACCAGCTGCAGGTCTACGGGCTGCTGTACTGGTACCTGCTGGAGGTGCGCGGCCAGATCGGCCCCGCTGTCTACACGGTGACCAGCACTTCCATGGCCCCGCGGCTGGCCGAGATCTACGGCACGCAGGCATATGAGACCGGGGTCGGCTTCAAGTTCGTCGGCCCCAAGATGACGGAGATGCATGCCGTCATCGGCGGGGAAGAGTCGGGCGGATTCGGCTTTGGGATGCACATCCCCGAGCGCGACGGCCTGGCGTCCGGCCTCTTCCTGCTCGACCTGTGGCTGACCCGGGGCAAGAAGGCGTCCGAGCTGCTGGCGGAACTCCAGGCGCTGGCCGGGCCGAGCTACTACAACCGCATCGACATCCGCTTCGCCCGGGAGGGCTACGACACTGTCAAGGCCGATACCCTCGCCCGGCTCGAGCACGAGGCGCCTGAAACGCTCGCCGGGCGCCCGGTCACCAGGCGCACGGCGCTCGAGACCGGCGACGGGTTCAAGTTCTACCGAGACGACGGCGCGTGGCTCCTGATCCGCTTCTCGGGGACCGAGGCGCTGCTGCGCGTCTACGTCGAGGCGCGATCGCCGGAGGACGTCGAGACGCTCCTCGAGGAGGGCCGCCGCATCGCGACAGCCGGCGTCCCGGTCTGAGCAGATGAGCGACGCTCGCGACTTCTTCGGCTACAAGCGTCCCGACGACGAGCCGGGACGGCGCGAGGAGACGGCCGAGGACGATCCGACCGCACCGCCACAGCTCGACGAGGCGATCACGCTCGACAGCCCGAGGGTGATCAAGGGGATCGACTCCGCTGACATGGTCGGTCGCGTTCGCGAGCTGCCGCGACAGCTCGCCCTTGCGCGCAGGGTCGCCGCGGCGGTCAAGCTGCCGACATCGCACACCGAGGTTGACGGCATCTGCGTCCTGGCGATGGGGGGCTCGGCGATCGGCGCGGAGCTGGTCGAGGGGATCGCCGGTGAGCGGCTCCGGGTGCCGCTGGTGGTGCACCGCGACTACGGCCTGCCGGCCTGGGCC
>DATCQR010000125.1:0-2398 GCA_036569405.1 Candidatus Limnocylindria bacterium | reverse complement strand
TCTCGATCCTGGTCGAGCACGACGACGATTCGCGCTCCGTGCTGATCGTCGAGATGAGCCGCTGATGCGGGCTGCCGACCTTGTCTTCCTTGGTGCCACGGTCGAGCCGATCACCCCCGTGGCAGGTCCGGCGCCCGAGGCGCTCGCCGTCACTGATGGCCGGATCAGCGCGGTCGGCCGCGGAGCCGACGTCGAGCAGCTCATCGGCGCCGCCACGCGGGTCGTGCGCATGGACGGCGAGACACTGCTTCCCGGCTTCCAGGATGCGCACATCCACCCGGTGCAGGGTGAGCTCACGGTCATGCAGTGCGATCTCAGCGAGCTGAGCGCGGACCGGTTCGACGCTGCGATCCGCGCCTACGCGGCGCAGCACCCCGACTGCGAGTGGATCGTGGGGGCGGGCTGGTCCGTCACCGACTTCCCCGACGCCGCGCCCCGGCGGGCCGACCTGGATGGCCTCGTCCCGGACCGGCCTGCATTCCTGTGGAGCCGCGACGGCCACTCGGCCTGGGTCAACTCGCGGGCGCTGGACCTGGCCGGGATCTCAGCGGCCACGCCGGACCCCGCGGGCGGGTTGATCGTCCGCGATCCCGGCGGCTCGCCCAGCGGCACGCTGCGGGAGGGGGCAGTCTCGCTGGTGGAGGCGGTCGTGCCGCCACTGAGCGCCGAGGACCATGCGACCGCGCTGGCGTCGGTCCAGCGACGCCTCCACGCGCTGGGCATCACCGCCTGGCAGGACGCATCGGTCTATGACTCCGGCGCGTGTGCGCGACAGCTGGACGCCTACCGCGCAGCGGCGGCCAGTGGCAGCCTCCAGGCGCGAGTGGTGGCCGCACTCTTCTGGGATCCGCGTCGTGGCCTGGAGCAGGTCGAGGGGTTCGTCGAGCAGGCCGCAGCCGCCGGCATCGGCCGGCTTCGCGCTGCAACGGTGAAGATCTGGGTCGACGGGGTGATCGAGGGGCTCACCGCCGCCATGCTCGACCCGTACCTCGACGAGCACGGCAATGCGACCGACGACCGGGGCATGGCGCTCGTTGCGCCGGAGGCCCTGCACGAGGCGGTCACTGCCCTCGACCGTGCCGGCCTGCAGGTGCACATGCACGCCATCGGGGATGCGGCGGTGCGCAGCGCCCTTGACGCCATCGAGGCGGCACGCCATGCCAACGGACCGTCGGACGGGCGCCACCACATCGCCCACGTCCAGCTCGTCCACCCCGCCGACCTGCCCCGTTTCGCGGCCCTCGGCGCGACCGCCAACATGCAGCCCATCTGGGCCTGCCACGAACCGACCATGGACCAGCGCACGATCCCGTTCCTCGGACCTGAGCGCACGAGCTGGCAATACCCCTTTGCCAGCCTCCTGCAGCACGGTGCGCGCCTGGCCGCAGGCAGCGACTGGCCCGTCAGCAGCGCCAACCCGATGCTCGAGATCGAGGTCGCCATGACTCGGGTCAGCGAGCTCTCCCGCTCGGGCGACCCATTCCTGCCCGACGAGCGCCTCGGCCTGGACCAGGCCCTGGCCGCATTCACCATCGGCTCGGCGTACGTGAGCCACCTCGATGCAGAGACCGGGTCGATCGAGGTCGGCAAGCTCGCAGATCTGGCGCTGATGGATCGCAACCTGCGCCATCCTGAGGCGGGTCCGATCGGCGAGGCCAGCGTGCAGGCGACCTGGGTCGAAGGGCTGGAGGTCTACGCGAAGCCGATGCTGGCGCCCGGCTAGGCCGGGCTCGACAGCTCCCCGCCCAGGGCGACCAGGTCCGGATCGTGCGTGGCCAGGTCGGCCAGGTCGTGACGACGGGTGAAGGCTGCCGCCAGGAGACGGCGCGCGTCGTCCAGCTCACCCGACAGCGCCCGGGCGCAGGCGATGTTGTAGAGGATCGTGCCGGAGTCGCGCGGCGGCACGTGGCCCGCCCGCAGGACCGTTTCGACCTGGCGCGCGAACGCGTCGAACCGCGCACCGCCGCCGACCAGGCCGGCGATCTCCGGCAGGTGGCCGACCGCATGGTTCACGCCGTTCACACCGATCCCGGCGACCGATGCGTCGTCGCACTCGCAGAGGGCATCGGTTGAGCTCCGGTCAACGGCCGTGATGAGCGCGTCGATACTCGCATCCGCCTCGGCCGCGACCGTCCCCCAGCTCAGGTCCCGATCGCGCGCCTGGAGCCTGGCGTTCGATTCGTCGATCGGCTCATCCAGGCCGGGATCGTCGGGACTGGCCGCACCACCCGACGCTCGGGCGTCCAGCCGTCGCGCCTCGACGGCACGCCAGGCTCCGAGGTGGGCCAGGAGATCCTTGGGCGACCATTCGCCGATCGTGCCAGCGGCCTCCCGCTTGTCGGCCGGGACCATGGCGAACAGATCCCGCTCCGCGTTGCGCAGGGCATCGAGCATGTCC
>DATCQR010000124.1:0-6124 GCA_036569405.1 Candidatus Limnocylindria bacterium | reverse complement strand
CGGATCGACTCTGCGACTCCGCCACCCTCTTCATTGGCCCGCTCCCCCGGCCGTTGATCCTCGCGCGCGGCCCGAAAGGAGCGTCGAATCCCGACGATGAGGAGGGCAGAGGCGCCGAAGGAGGCCGCATTGACGGCGAATGCGACGTCCCGTCCCAGTGTCGCCGCGACGAGGCCGCCGAGCGCGGCGCCGACCGCCAGCATCGTGCCCCATGCCGACCCGATCAGGACGTTCGCCTCGGCCAGCTCACCCTCCTCGACCAGGTTGGGGAGTGACGCGGAGCTGGTCGGCTCGAAGATGGCAGCGCCCAGCGAGAGGAGCGCGACTGCCGCGAAGGCGATCCACAGCGTGTCGGGGTCACGAGCCAGGAGGAAGGCCAGCGCCACCGGGACGCGCGCCACGTCGGCGATGACCATCAGGCGGCGCCGGTCGTATCGGTCCGCAAGGACGCCCGCGATCGGCGAGGCGAGCGCGAAGGCGCCGGTCTGCACCACCAGCAGCAGCGAGGCGACCGCCGGCGAGCCCGTCAGCTGGAGGGCCAGCCCAAGCAGCGCGACCGTCGCGAACCAGTCGCCGGCGAAGCTGATCAGCTGGGCGGCGAAGAGGCGGGTGAAGGCGGGATTGTCGCGCAGCAGGGTAAGGTACGGCCGCAGGCGCATGGGTCGGCATGATGCCACGGCGCCATTCGACGAGGGCTCACTCCGCTTGAACTGGTTCCCGCTCCTGCTGGCGGCTCACGTGGTCCTGGCGGTGTCGCTGCTGGCACCCAGCCTGGTCCTTCCCTTCCTCCTGCGCCGTCGCCCTGCCAGCGGCGAGCCGAGCACCATCATTCGCCTGCTGGCGGCGCTCCAGGGGACCGGCAGCGTGGTGATCGCCATCGGCCTGGCATTGACCGGCGCCGGGCTGGTCCTCAGCCTGGGGACCGAGATCCTGACCCGTCCATGGCTGCTGGTCGCGCTGGCGGTCTACGCCGCGAACCTGCTGGTGGCGGCCTTCGTCTCGCGGCCGAGCCTGCGGCGGCTGATGCGGGTTCGCGAGCCGGAGTCGGAAGGGTGGCGACAGCAGGCCAGGCGGGTCCGCTACATGGCCTATGCGATGGCGGTCACGACCGGCCTCATCGGCTTCCTGATGAGCACCAAGCCCGCGCTCTGGTGAGTGGTCAGAAGAGCTGTGGAATCGGCAGTGGCCTGCCGAATATCCAAAAGAGCCCCGCCACGATCACCAGGATGGCAATCACGAAGACGGCGAACCAGCGCAGAACGTCCCACACGGCCTTGGCTCCGATGCTGCTCCCGCTCGACCCCATCCCCTGGCGGTCGGCCCCCCGATTCTAGCAGCGCCTAGAATCCCGCCCGTGACCCTGCGCCTGTTCGATGCTCGGCGTGCCGAGCTCGCGCCATTCGCCCCCATTGGCCCCGCCCCCGTGGGCCTCTATGTCTGCGGCGTGACGCCGTACGACACCGGCCACCTGGGCCATGCATTCACCTATCTCAGCTTCGACGTCCTGCGTCGGTACCTGGAGTTCCTCGGCCACGGCGTGTTCTACGTCCAGAACGTGACCGATGTCGACGACGACATGCTGCGGCGAGCGCGCGAGACTGGCGAGGACTACCTCGAGCTGGGCAACCGCCACCTGACCACCTTCCTGACCGAGATGGCGGCGCTCAACTGGCTGCCGCCCGATGAGCTGCCCCGCGCGACCGAGCACATCCCCCAGATGCTCGAGCAGATCGAAAGGCTGGTAGCGAACGGGCACGCCTACGCGGACGCTGGGCATGTCTACTTCAGCGTCGATTCCTGCCCGACCTACGGTGAGCTGTCGAAGTTCTCGCGGGAAGACATGCTGCCGCTGGCGCTGGAGCGCGGCAGCCGGCCGGAGATGCCCGGCCGGCGCGATCCGCTCGACTTCGTGCTGTGGCAGCCGTCACTGGTGGACGAGCCCGCATGGGAGTCGCCGTGGGGGCCGGGCCGGCCGGGCTGGCACATCGAGTGCTCCGCCATGGGGATCGCCTACCTGGGAAGCCACTTCGAGATCCATGGCGGTGGCGGCGACCTGATCTACCCGCACCACGAATCGGAGATCGCGCAGGCCGAGGCGGCGACCGGGCAGCGCCCCTTCGTCGAATGGTGGATGCATGCCGGCATGCTTCGGTACGACGGCGAGAAGATGAGCAAGTCGCTCGGGAACCTCGTCCTGGCGCGCGACCTGCTGCGCTCCTTCAGCGGCGACGCGATCCGGCTCTACCTGGTCAGCCACCACTACCGAAGCGAGCTCGCCTATCGACAGGCCGATCTGGAGGCGGCCGCCGTCAGCGCCGCGCGGCTGCGGATGGCCAGCCTCGCGGCAGCTCAGGGCGACGCTGATCCCGCGACCCTCGGCCCCGTGGTCCGCCAGCACCGTGATCGCTTCCTGGATGCCATGGACAACGACCTGGACACGCCCTCGGCCGTGCCGGAGCTGTTGGCGATTGCGGACCTGGCGCTCGAGTCCGACGACGCCGGGGAGCGCGGCGACGCCGGTCGGACGGTGCGAGAGCTCGGGACGCGGATCCTCGGCCTGCGGCTGGCGAGCGTTCCGGTGCCGCCGGAGATGGGCCAAGCGGTCGGGACGTGACGCCGCCGACCGACGACGAGATGGTTCCCGTCAGTGTCCGACTGGGTGCCGTCGTCCCGCCCGAGGACCCCGAGGACTGGACGCGACCGCTGACGTGGGTGGCAGCCATCGGGATGCTGGCCGCGCCGGCGGTGGCCCTGGCCTGGTACGCCGTCGCCGCCCCGCACGATGGCACGCGGCTGGCCCCGGGGACGTGGGCCGTGGCGGCCACCCTGGTGATCGGCGCCGCGGCGGCGGGCGCGACCCAGATCGGGCGGTTGCGGGCCTTCACCGGGACCCTCGGCGCCGCGCTGCTGGGCGCCGTACTGGTGGTGGCGGCCGGAGCGGTGACCGCGGGCGAGCGGCAGCTCGGCTCCGCATCGCCGACCGTGGCGCATTCGCTGGCAGGCGCCATCGCCGGGCTGGCAGGAGCATTGCCCGCGTCCGTGGCCGGCGCACTGACGGCGCGATCCTGGCCTCGACTGCGACGAGGCGCGCTGGCAGGAGCGCTCGGGCTGCTGGCGATGGCGACCATCCTCCCCCGGCTCTTCTAGCGGCTCCCCTTGCGGCTCAGCCGATCGGCCAGGCCGCCGGCGACCAGCGCCAGCCCCAGCAGGATGATGACCAGCGAGCCGACCAATCGGAACGTCTCCCCACCAAAGGCGGTCGCGAAGGCCAGGTAGGCGATCGCGGCCCCCACCGCCATTCCCGAGCCGATCCACTTCAAGGCCGGCAGGTCGGCGATCCAGCCGGCTGCGTACAGGCCGATGCCGATCGAGAACGGGACGACCGTCCACAGGTAGAACCAGGCATCCCATCGGTCGTTGACGCTGGTGTACAGCAACGTGCCTCCGACGCCGGCCAGGAACGCGCCGGGGATCACCATGCCGGCACGCAGCCGGCGATTTGGACCCGGGAACGCGGCCGGGACGAGGAAGAAGCCGGACAGCACGACCACGATCGCCGGCCACCAGGCAAGCAGCTCCTCGCTGATGCCAAGCCCGGCGAACCAGCGGCCAAGCGGCTCGCTTGCGAGGACCAGGAGCCCGATGACGAGCAGCATCAGCCCCAGCAGCAGCTCCACAGCTCGACTCATGGGGCCTACATCTCGCCTTCGAACGGGGGCTGCGGCATCCGCAGGGCGTGGTCCTGGCGGTAGCCGAGGAGGTAATCGGCCTGGATCAGGGTGTGAATCTGCGAGGTCCCCTCATAGATGACCGATCCCTTGCTATTGCGCAGGTAGCGCTCGACCGGGTACTCGTCGCTGTAGCCGTAGGCGCCGTGGATCTGGATCGCGTCCATCGCGCTCTGCACGGCGTGGTCCGTGCAGAACCACTTGGCCAGGCTCGTCTCTCGCGTGTTGCGCTCCCCGGCATTCTTCTTCCAGCCGGCCTTGAAGACGAGCAGGCGCCCCGCCTCGATGCCGGCATACATGTTCGCCAGCATCTGCTTGACCAGCTGGTGCCGCCCGATCTCCTCGCCAAAGGCCTTGCGCTCGTGCGCGTACTTGACCGATGCGTCCAGGCAGGCCTGCGCCAGCCCCACCGACCCGGCCGCCACCGTGTATCGGCCCTGGTCGATCGCGCTCATGGCGATGCTGAAGCCCTCGCCCTCCTCGCCGATACGATTCTCGATCGGGACCTCGCAGTCGGAGAAGGTGAGGATGCCGGTGTTCCCGGCGCGAACGCCGAGCTTGCCATGCAGCGAATCGGTGCTGAAGCCGGCGAAGCCGCGCTCGACGACGAAGGCGGTGATGCCCTTGTGGCCGGCGCTCTTGTCGACCGTGGCGAAGACCAGGAAGTTGTCGGCCGTATCGGCCAGGCTGATCCAGATCTTGCTGCCGTTGAGGAGGTAGCGATCGCCATCGCGGCGCGCGGTGGTCGTCAGGTTCGCCGCGTCGCTCCCCACCCCCGGCTCGGTCAGCCCGAAGGTGGCCAGCTTCTCGCCGCGGGCCTGCGGGACGAGGTAGCGCTGCTTCTGGTCCTCGTTGGCCCATTGCAGCAGCGTCAGCGAGTTCAGGCCCGTATGGACCGAGAGGATGACGCGGAACGCGGTGTCGGCCCGCTCCATCTCCTCGCACAGCAGCGCGAAGGCGATGTAATCCATGCCCGTGCCGCCGTAGCGCTCGGGGATCGGCAGGCCCAGCAGGCCCGCGGCTCCCATCTTCTCGTACAGGGAGCGGTCGTAGGTCGAGGTCGAGTCGAGCTCGTGGATGCGCGGCAGGATCTCTCGCTCGGCAAAGACACGGGCCGTGCGCTGCACCTCGCGCTGCGCATCGGTCAGGGAAAAGTCGATCATGAGGCTCGGATTCTAGCCGTCCGACGCCTCCTCCCCGCCCTCGTGGCGCGAATCCTGACTCACCCGGTAGGACTTCGATTGACGGGCAAACGGCGCTCGGCTAGCCTTGATTTCCCTTGGATATCGGCTTCTTGACGACCGGGCTGCTCACCGGCCTCCGCGAGGGGGTCGAGGCGGCGCTCATCGTGAGCATCATCCTGGCGTACCTGGCCCGAACCGGAAATGCCCGTCGCTTTGGGCGCATCTGGGTTGGCACCGGCGCCGCGATTGCGCTCAGCGCAGCGGTGGGCGGCGTCCTGTGGATCAGCATCGGCGGCCTCACGTCGCCGGCCGCGCAGTACTTCGAGGGGAGCGCCATGCTCCTCGCCGCCATCGTGGTGACCTGGATGCTCTTCTGGATGCGACGCACCGCTGCCAACATCAAGGGCGAGCTCCAGGCCGGCGTCGATCGCGCGCTCACCGGTGGCAGCGTCTGGGCCCTCTCGCTCCTTGCCTTCACCGCGGTCATCCGCGAGGGGGTCGAAACGTCGCTCTTCCTCCTCGGTCAGGCCACCGCGGCCACGACCGAGCAGGCCGGGGCAGCGAGCACACTGGTCGGGGCCTTCATCGGCATCCTCATCGCCGCCCTGCTCGGGTACGGCTTCTACCGCGGCGCGCGGGTGATCAACCTGGCGCGCTTCTTCCGATGGACCGGAGTCGCGCTCGTCTTCATCGCCGGCGGACTGGTCAGCGTCGCGGTGCACGAGTTCATCGACGCAGGGCTGATCGGGTTCGGCACCTCGACCGCCTTCGACATCAGCGCCGTGCTGCCTGACGCGCCGGAGGGCGGCAACCTGCTCGGACAGCTGCTGCGCGCCGTGTTCGGCTACAGCAGCACCCCGGAGTGGACGACCCTGCTCACATGGGTCGTGTACGTGATCGGTGTGCTGGCTCTCTACCTGCAGCCGATGAAGCCGCGGAAGCCCGCCCCGGTCTCGAGCAGCCTGCCCGCCGCCGGAGGATGAGCCCTAGCCGGTCGCGGTGCCCCTGACACGCATGAAGTCCAGCATCTGGCGCCAGGCATCCGCCGATGCCTCGGCATACTCGCTCGCATGCCGATCGAAGAATGAATGGGGCGCTCCCGAATAGGTGACCGTGGTGTGGAGCACGCCCGCACGATCCAGCGCTTCATCGAAGGCCTGCACATCCCCAGGACCGATGCCCTGGTCGGCACCGCCCCACAACGCCAGCACC
>DATCQR010000123.1:0-7686 GCA_036569405.1 Candidatus Limnocylindria bacterium | reverse complement strand
GACCTACGCTCCGATGCGCTCGCTCCTGCTCCAGCTCCTCGACCTCGGCGACGAGAGCGCGGCCGATGAGATACGGACCCAGGCGCGACGCTGGCTGCGCGACGTCGGCGACGAGGACGCCGACCGCACCGCTGAGCGGCTGATTGCAACCATCGGCTCAGCGGATGCCGAGGTGGTCGATCGCGGCGATATCTTCGCCGCCTGGCGCCACACCGTCGAGCTGGCGGCCGCCGACAACCCCCTCGTCCTGGTGATCGAGGACCTGCATTGGTCGAGCGAGAGCCTGTTGGACCTGATCGAGTACGTGCTCCAGCCCCGGACCGATGCTCCACTGCTGATGCTGGTGCTCACGCGACCGGAGCTCTTGGACCGGCGTCCGTCGTGGGGCGGCGGTCGACGCAACCACGTCTCGTTGGCGCTTGATCCGCTCGAACCGAACGAGGTCAGCCGCCTTGTCGAGCTGATCTTGGAGGGGCCTGCGCCGGAGCTGGTGCGGCTTGTCGTCGAACGGGCAGAGGGCAACCCTTTCTACGTTGGCGAGCTCGTCCGCTCGATCCGCGAGCGCGCGGCTGCGCTCGACGACCCCGTGGCGCTGCAGGCCGCGATTGCGACCCTGCCGGACACGGTCCAGGCGACGGTGCTCGCACGCCTTGACCTGCTCGACGGACCGGCCCGCCGTCTCCTCCAGCTTGGATCGGTTCATGGTCGTTCATTTCGGCTGGCCGGCGTCCAGGCGCTCGAGCCGGAGGCGAAGCTTGACCTTGCGGGCGCCGCCGAACGGCTCGTCGAGCGCGACCTCGTGCGGCCGTCAGGAGGGGATCGATTCAGCTATCGGCACATCCTGATCCGTGAAGTCGCGTACTCGACGCTGCCTCGCAGCGAGCGCGCACGGCTGCATGCCGCGGCGGGTCACTGGTTGGCGGCGACATCGGCTGGACGGGAAGATGAACTAGCGGAGCTGATTGCCTTCCACCTGCGCGAGGCGGCTGCCCTCACGGCATCGACGGGGATGCGCGACGTCGCGATTGATGCGGCGGCGGTCGAATGGCTGCGGCGGGCGGGCGAGGTGGCGTTCGCGTCGATGGCCAACGTTGAGGCCAGTCGGCATCTGCTGGCCGCCATCGAATTGGCCGATCCGACGCAGCTGCCAGAGCTGTACGGACGCCTGGGCGACACGTATCTGGCCGGGGACCAGTCAGTGGAGGCGTATGCCACCGCGCTGCGGCTGGGACGAGACGCGGGTCGCCCACCTGACTTCCTGCTGCGGGTGCTTGGCGAAATGCTGTTCGTGATGAGCCGCTGGTACGCGTCCGTGGCGGGCCAGCCTGCCGAGGACGACTTCGCACGGCTGCGCGACGAAGCCCGTGCCCTGTTCGAGGTGGCCAAGGACCGGCGGGCCAAGGCGGTATTTCTCATCTCGGAGGGCTTCGTCGCCTTCTGGCTGCGGAACAGCGGCGTCCGCCAGCCGTCAGCCGAGGAGATCGCTCACGGAATGGCGAGCGCCCAGGCGGGCATGCAGCTCGCCGAGGAGCTCGACGACGCCAACCTCATCTCGGCCGCGCTCGACGCGCTCGGCAGCGAAACGCAGCGATCGGATCCGGCTGGCGCCCGGAGAATCGCCGAGCGGCGCGTGGCGATGTCCGACCGTTTGTCGATGCAAGAGCGATCGGACGCGTACTACATGGTTGCGTGGATGTCGGCCGTCCTCGGCGAGCTGCCAGCCGTCCTGACGGCAGCGGAAGGCTGGCTCGGACAGCTTCAGCCCGGACAGGGACCGGCGTTCGCGGTCGGGCTGTCCGGATGGCGAGCCTATGCGCTCTGGCAGCTCGGGCGATGGGACGAGGTCGCCGCCGCCTTCGATCAGATGCGCTCGCTATGGCTTGAGGCAAACCGGATCGCCGCCGCCTTCGCACTGCAGGGCATGTATGCCGCGATGGAGGTGGGCCGGGCACGGGGTGACGCTGCGTTGGTGGACCGGGCGAAGGAAATGTTCGACGAAACGGTTGGCCGATTCGACAAAAGCCACCCCACCCGGGCGCTGGCGGCGCTCGGGGTCCCAGACCCGGCTCGCATCGCCGCGGACATCATTCCGCGGGCGATGCAATACCTCGAACGGCCTGTCCATGTCGAGACTGCCCTCGCGATCTGCTCGGACCGCGCGTATCGCCTGGATGTAGGGGCCCTTCAGCCACTCGTCGATTTCGCCGAGAGTGCCGGCGTGCGCCTGGTCGGGGCACAAGCGCACCGGGCGATCGGCATCAGCACCAACGACTCGGCTGCGCTCGAGAAGGCGTTGGGCCTGTTTGTGGAGGTTGGCAGCCTCCCGTTCGCGGCGCGCGTGAGAACGGAGATCGGCCTTCTCAGCGGCAACAGCGAGATGCTTGAGCGCGGCCTGGCCGAGCTCGATGCGTACGGTGACCGCGATCAGCTGCGCCGGATCAACGAGCGCCGCACCCGTTCGAGCACCTGAGGCGCGATCAGTCCAGAGCCGCGATCGGTGCTGGCTCCGAGCCATCCTCCGGGCGCGCACCCGCGCGCGCAGGACCGTGGTGCGTCCGCAGCGGCAGCTCCGGAAGCGCGATGGTTACCACCACCAGCGCAATCACTGCGGCCGCCAGGCTGACCCACAGGGCGCTGGCGATCGCCAGGCTGAATGCCTCGTGGAAGGCGAAGACGATCTTGGGGATGTAGGGATCGACCAGCGGCCGGACCTGTTCCGGCACGGCCTTCAGGATCCGCGCGCCCAGGTCGCCAACGGAGCTGACATCAGTAGCCACTCCCGATGTGGCGAAGCGTGCGGCGATGTCGGACGGGACTCCGGCCTTGGCCATCTGCTGCGGGATCTCGGTCACCAGCGCCGAACCGAACAGCGTGCCACCGATGGCGAGCCCGACCGTGCCGCCCACCTGGCGGAAGAAGGTCAGCGCACCCGTCGCCGCACCCAGCTGCGCAAACGGCGCGGCATTCTGCACGACGATGGTGAAAGCGGCCAGGGTCGGGCCGATCCCGATGCCCGCCACGACCATCCAGAACCACATCTCGGGAAGGCTGGTCTCGGCCCGCAGCTGCGTCATCAGCAGTAGGCCGACGGCGAGGAAGGCCATGGAGATCACGATGATCCAGCGATAGCGGCCGGTCCGGCTGATGACCTGCCCCGAAATGACCGAGCTGATGATCAATCCGGCCAGCAGCGGAAGAATCTGGTAGCCAGACTCGGTGGCGCTGGATCCCAGGACCACCTGGAACCAGCGCGGGACGAAGATGATCGCGCTGAAGAAGCCGAACCCGGCGAGGAAGACGGCGATGAGGGAGACGGCGATGGATCGGTTGCGGAAGAGGCTCAGCGGCAGGATCGGCTCGCTGGCCCGCGACTCGACCCACACGAAGACCGCCGCAAGGACGAACCCGACCAGGAGCAGGCCGCCGACCTGCGGGTCGGTCCAGTCCATCGTCGCCTTGTTGGTGAGGCCGATCAGGATCGGCACCAGGGCGGCGGTGAAGACCACGCTCCCCAGGTAGTCGATGCTGCGCGCGCGCTCCGGATGCTTGATCGCCGGCAGGAGGCGCCAGATGATGAAGAGCGCCACGGCACCGATCGGCAGGTTCACGAAGAAGATCCAGTGCCAGCCGACGTTGTCGGTCAGGAAGCCCCCCAGCGCAGGACCGATGAGGGCGCTGATCCCGAAGACCGCGCCGAAGAGGCCCTGGTACTTGCCGCGCTCGGCGGGGGTGAACAGGTCGCCGATGACGGCCAGGGCGATCGGGAAGATGGCACCGGCACCAAGGCCCTGCAGACCGCGTGCGGCGATGAGCTGCCACGCCTCCTGCGAGAGGCCCGACAGCGCCGAGCCGATGAGGAAGAGGGTGACGCCGATCATGACCATCGGTCGCCGTCCGAAGAGGTCGGAGAGCTTGGCGTAGATCGGTCCGCTGATGGTGGCGGTCAGGAGGTAGATCGTCACCACCCAGGTGTAGTAGTCGTTGCCGTGCAGCTGGGTCATGATCGTCGGCAATGCCGTGCCGACGATCGTCTGGTCGAGGGCGGACAGGAACATTGCCAGCAGGATGGCGATCAGGATCTCGGTCCTGGCGCGGGGATCGACGTGGACGGGTGCGTCCATTGGCTCGGCGGCGGCGGTCACGCGTTGTCTCCTTGGGAATTCGCGCGGTTGAACGCCGCACGGAGGGATCGAACCGAGGCCAGGAGCTGCTCGCGCTCAGGCTCGGAGAGGTGGGTGAGGGCCGTCGCCATGCGCTCACGACGGCTGAGGTGGAGCTCGCGGATCTCGACAGCACCCTCGTCGGAGAGGCTGAGCGTCACCACGCGACGGTCCTCGGAGTCATGCTGGCGTTCCACCAGCCCGCGCTCCTGCATGCGGGACACGATCCCGGTTGCAGCGGGAAGGCCGCAGCCGAGGAGCTCGGCGACGCGGCTCATCGGCAGCGGGCCGTGCGTCTCGAGAAGGGTCATCAGTAGCAGATGGGTCATGCTGATGGAACGGTGGTGGCATCGAAGCGCGAACGCGGCCCGCTCGCCGGCGATGATCGGGCCAAGCTCGTCGAGCAGATCAGCGGCGACAGTTCTCGTGTCGTGAATAGTTCGTGTCACGCGAATCATTATGCAGACACGAAGCTTCTAGCGCAAGCGGCCGGGGAGATGACGCTCAGTAGATTCCCGGCAGGAACCGCTTCGACCTCTGCCGATAGTCCGCGTAGGCGTCGTAGCGCTCGAGCAGCCAGATCTCCTCGCGGCGGGCCTTGGCGTCCAAGAAGATGGCCAGGAGGAGCGCCGCGACGAGCGCGCCGAGGCTCCCAGTGAGCACACTCCAGCCAAAGCTCGCGAAGATCACCCCCGCATAGATCGGATGCCGCAGGCGGGCATAAATGCCCGTGTCGATCAACCGCCCATCAGGTCGCGGTCGCGGCATGGGGCTCAGGCTCCGGCCGAGGTCGGCGACAGCGCGGATCACCAACCAGGCGCCGATGACGATCGCCGCCATGCCGACGAGGAGACCGACCCAGCCGGAGGCGATGTGCGGGGAAATGTCTCGCAGCCCCGGCGAGCCCAGCACGACGACCAGGCCGATCAGGGCCACCTGACCGACGACCCATCCTTCGCCGTGAGGCCCGAGATCCGGAAGGTGTCCCCGACGCGGCGGAGTCGCGCCGCGGCCCGTCAACCCGGGAAGAGGCGCCGCAGCCTGCGGTAGGCCTCCGCCGCCGGGCCCTGCCGACGCCGCAGCCAGCCGGGGTCTTCGAGGGCGCGCCGCAACGCGGAAGTCACGTCACTCGGAGGACGCGTGGGAGCCGGCGGCGGCGGGGCGGGCTCGGCCTCGAACGCCCAATCGTCGTGACGGGCTGGCTCCTCGTCGTCCGGCGCCGGCTTGGCCCACTGGCGGGATGCGTCGTAAGGGGGATCGGTCTGGACAGGCACCGCCTCAAGCGCAGCCATCGCCTCGTGGAGCTCCGCGGCCCCAGGCAGATCGACCGCTGACATCGCCGGCGGGGTGATCATCGCGCGGATGGCTGCCACTTCGGTGTCGTCCCAGCCCTCGTCGAGCGCGAGTCGAGCGAGCTCATCCTCGGTCATGGCGAGGGGTGGCCGTACCGCCTCCATCGTGGGAGCGGCATCGATCCTGGGCCACTCCTCTGCCTCGGCGCGGTAGTCCGGACTGGGCTCATCGTGGATGACCGGGCTCGGGTCCGACTCGCGGCCGAGCCACATGACCTCTTCCTCGACCTCTTCCACCGCGACGGCCGCGCTCGCCGTCGGCGGTTCCGGCGCATCCGCGACTTCCGGCTCAGCAGGAGCCTCCGGGGAAGCTGGCTCGGGCGGTTGCCAGGACTCGAACTCAGCCTCAGCTTCGAACTGCGACGGAGGCTCGCGCTCGAGGTCCGGCTCCGCGGCGATCTCCGGGTCCTGCGATTCCACGGGCTTCGGCTCAGGCGGCTGCCAGGGCCCGAACCCGGTCTCGGGCTGGGGAGGCGGCTCGGGGGCGACCTGCGCCTCTTGCAATTGCTGCTGCTCGGGCTCGGGCTCGGCTGCTTGCACCTCCGGCTCGGGCTCGGCTGCTTGCACCTCCGGCTCGGACTCGGCTGCTTGGACCTCCGGCTCGGACTCGGCTGCTGGCGCCTCCGCCTCAGGAGCCGCCTGTTCGGGCTCCTGCTCGGCCTTATCTGGCGTCGCCGTGGCGGAACTCGCCTCGGCGCTCCCCTCCATCTCCGCCGCGTCAAGCCACGCGAAGTCGCCGTCCGCGAACCAGTCTGGCTCCACCACCACGGCGCTGTAGGTCGGCGCCTCGACCTGGGCGGTCGGTTCGTCGGGTGAGGCTTCCTCGACCACGAGCTCCGCAGTCGGCTGCGCGGTAGCAACCGGCGCGGGTGCGGCCTCCTCAGCAGCAAGCTCATCTTCCCGAATCTCGTCCGAACCGACCTCCCGGGCTACGAGCTCCGGGGTGTCGGCGGCCTCCTGCATCGGCTCGTCGGGCGCTACCGCCGTCGCGCTGGCAGGCTCAATGTTCGCCTCGGAGAGGGGCTCCGTCTCCACCCGAGCCTCCCCGAGGTCCGCGGCGTTCGGATCCTGGGCGCGCGCCAGCGCCTCGGCGAATCCGGCCACTGCCTCGCGGGGAGAGCCGGCGAGGGCCTCACGCGGAGAGCGTGCCTTGCGTTGGCGCGCCTTCGGCTTCAGCTTGCGTCGAACCGGCGCACGGGGCGCGGGAGACGGAGGCATTGCGCGTGCCTTCTCAGGCGTGGTGGCGGGAACGCTCAGCGAATCCCAGGCGACCGGAGCAGCATCGACTGGCGGTGGCAATCGAAGGTCGAGGCGCGCCTCGAGCTGATCGACGCGCGAACGAAGCCCCGCCACCTCGCCGCGCGCCTCCCCCAGGGCGAGCAGTGCCTGGCCGTATCGCTCGGTCAGGTTGCGAAATTCGGTCAGCAGCTCCCGGAAGGCACTGGCTTCGCCTGCTGGCCCGTGCGAGCCTCCGTTGCCATTCGTGCGTGGCGGTTCGTCGGGGGTGCCTGCGGACGCGATCGGTCCGGCCTGCGCCTTCAGGAAAACGCGCATGGAATCACCCTCGGGAGTGCCGAGCAGAACGCCTCTGGCAAGGAGCTCCCAGACGCGCCCTTCGGCGACCCCGAGGACTGACGCTGCCTCCTGCACCGAGTAGCCGTCCATCACGGGTCCGATAGGGTACTCGCTGACACCAAAAACGGCGATACCTGCGGCATGTTTCGCGCGAGGAAGCGGCGGGATGCAGTTCTGACTCCCTATGATCGGCCCTCGATGACTTCCGCGGTCCGCGTGCCCAGTCAGCCAGGCTACGATTTCGGGCTCCCGCCCGCGCTCGAAGGCCTGGGCGAACTCGCGTACAACCTGTGGTGGAGCTGGACCCCACGGGCAGGGGCGCTCTTTGCGCGGATCGATTCCGCGGCCTGGTCGCGCTACCGGAGCCCGATCCCCGTCCTCGCCGCGGTCGAGCCGGGCCGATGGACCGAGCTGCTGGCCGACGAGGACTTCATGGTGGATGCCAGCCGCGTCCTGGACGAATTCGAACGCTACCTCGCCAACGGGTCGGACTCCTGGTATCGGGCAGCGACGGACTCGGACCCGTCTGCGACCCTCCCTGGTCCGATTGCGTACTTCTGTGCCGAGTACGGCATCCACGAGTCGATGCAGATCTACTC
>DATCQR010000122.1:0-2996 GCA_036569405.1 Candidatus Limnocylindria bacterium | reverse complement strand
CGTCGTGGTCGGCCCCGAGGCCGTGGTCTGGACCGTGTGCTGCTGCTGCTGCGACTGTCGATCGCCTGGGCGGTCCGAGCTGAACGGCACCACCACGACCTGGCGGACGATGTTCTCGCCGCCGCCGCCGCGCTGCCCGCTCGTCAGCGGATCCTTGACGACGGGCATCATGCTGTCCGAGCCCGCTGGGACGAAGCGCGACTTCACAGGGTCGAAGAGTTCCTGGTCGACCTGGACTCCATAAAAGGCTGCTTTGTCGAGCGAGGTCGGGATGTATCCGGTCGCGTTGTATTCGAGCCGTAGATCCGCACCCATGCCGAGGAGAAAGATGTCGCGAAGGATTGCACCATTGGAGTCGTAGCCGACGACCTCGGCAATCTGCGCGACCTTGCGGCGTCCATCCGGCATGCGGGCCTGGTGCACGATGAGGTTGACGGCGGAGGCGATCTGCGCGCGCACAGCCTCGAAGGGAATGTCGATCGACGCCATCATCACCATCGTCTCGAGTCGGGACAGCGCGTCGCGCGCCGAGTTGGAGTGGATCGTCGACATGCTGCCGTCGTGGCCGGTGTTCATGGCCTGGAGCATGTCGAGGGCTTCCGAGCCGCGCACCTCACCGACGAGGATGCGGTCAGGCCTCATTCGGAGGCTGTTTCGTAGCAGCTGGCGGATCGTCAGCTCGCCCTTGCCTTCGACGTTGGCCGGTCGGTGCTCGAGGGCGACGACGTGCGGGTGGTCGATCTGCAGCTCGGCGGCGTCCTCGATGGTGATCACGCGCTGGTTGTGCGGGATGAAGCGCGCGATGACGTTGAGGGTCGTGGTCTTGCCGGATCCGGTTCCGCCGGAGACCAGGATGTTCATGCGGCCGAGCACCGCGGCCTTGAGGAACTCCGCCATCGCGGGGCTCAAGCTGCCCTCGCGGGTCAGGTCGTCGATACCGAGGACGGCGTCCTTGAACTTTCTGATCGTGAGAGCGGCGCCGTGGAGGGCGGCGGGCCGGATGATCGCGTTGACACGGCTGCCGTCGGGCAGGCGGGCGTCGACCATTGGGTTCAGACCGTCGATGTGGCGGCCGGTGGTCGCGACCATGCGGCGAATCGTCTCCAGCAGCTGGTTCTCGTCCTCGAAGCGGATGTCGGCTTTGCTCAGAACGCCCCGCCGCTCGATGAACACCTGGTCCGGTCCGTTGACCATGATCTCGCTGACCGAGCGGTCGTGAAGCAGGCTGTCGAGAGGTCCATAGCCGACAGCGGCGCGAAGGATGATGTCGGCGAGGGCCGACTTCTCGACCGAGTTGAGGTTGATGCCATCCTCGGCCAGGAACCGGTCGAGGTGCGTGCGCACAGCGCGCGAGAACGCGAGCGTATCGCCGGTCGTAAGGCCGACGTCGCGGATCAGCGCGAGCCGGTCGCGGAAGTCGTTGGCGAGCGTCTGCAGGTCGCGGCCCTGCCGCGCCGCCGCCTCAACGATGTCGGATCGCCGGCGGTGGGGCTGCGCCGAGTCGGTCGTGGTGGCCCACAGGTCGACGAACTGCATCTCCAGCAGCGCGGGGTTGGCGGCGATGGCGGGAATGACGCGCTGGCGCTCGGTCAAGCGGATCTTGATGGCGAGGCCGGCGCCGTCCGGCGGCTGCCCCGAGTCCATGTAGGCGGCAAGCCACTCGCCGTCACGGAAGCGCAGGATCGCCTTGCGCGCCTGGCTCTTCTCGCCCGGGTCGGCCTCGAGGTCGGGGTCGTCAAGTGAGCCGAAGACCACGTACTTGATGTCCCGCACCGGAATCCAGCGCGCGCGATCCAGGTCTGGTGGTGTGTAGATCGGGAAGCCGTCCGGGCTCAGGGATCGTGCATCGGATTCGCCGCGCTCGAGGCCGCCATCGAGACGATGCACTGCGACCTGGCGGCGGGCGACCTTGGCGGCGCCTGGCTCGGGCGTGCGTGCAGCGATCACCGCAGACGGCGCGTCATCGGTCAGAACTTGCGGAGTCGTGGATGTGGTTGGTTCGAAGTCACTCATTGGCAATCACCCGCGTGGGTGGAATTGGTCGATGCTAGCATCGGGAACCCGGTCCTTCTCCTCATTAACGGTGTCATTAACGTGTGCGGCCTCCGCGAGCCTCTGGCGGGCGGCGGCGGTCGACGACCCACCTCGATCCGGGCATTCGTTTCGCCACGCCCTTGACCTCGGCTGCGCGGGAGGCGAGGGCGGCGGCGCTCTCGTAGCTGCCGGGCTCAGCGACGACGATGCCGATCGACACAGAGACGAGGCCAGTCTTGAGCGCGGAGCCGCTGCGATCCTCGTACTCGATCCAGCCGCGTACCCGGTCGACCTCGTCGTACAGGTCGGGGATCGCCTCGTCGAAGCGCTTGGTGATCTCGGCTGCGACCGACTCGGCCAGGCCTGGCTCGGTCAGGATCACGAAATCGTCGCCGCCGACATGGCCGCCGAAGTGATGTGGCGAGTAATGCGCCTCGAGCACCTCGAGGATGATCGTGCCGAGCGTCTTGATCACGTCGTCTCCGCGAAGGAAGCCGTAGTGGTCGTTGTAGCTCTTGAAGGTGTCGATGTCGGGATAGAGGACCGCGAACCGCTCGTTGGCCTTGAGGCGCAGGTTGATCTCGCGAAGGATGTCGGTGTTTCCGCTCATCCCGGTCAGCGGGTTGAGGTCGCGCGTGTTCGTGGAGCGGCTGATGACAGCTCGCAATCGCGCAACGAGCTCCTCTGCGATGAACGGCTTCGTCACATAGTCGTCCGCTCCGGCAAGTAGGTGCTCCACCTTGTCCTTCAGGGAGCTCCGGACCGTGAGGAACACGACGGGGATCAAGCGCGTCCGGAAATCCTTACGAATGTCGGCAAGGATCTGGTCGCCCGTCGTGGACCCGAGCATGAGGTCAAGCAGGATGATGTCCGGGCGCCAATCGACCGCCGACTCATGCGCGACCTCTCCGTTGTCGACGGTCACGCACTCGAAACCGGCACGCTCGAGCACGCGCTTGACC
>DATCQR010000121.1:0-3454 GCA_036569405.1 Candidatus Limnocylindria bacterium | reverse complement strand
CGCACCTTCGAGATGACCCTCGCCCCCATGTCCGTCGCCACCTTCTACCGCGAGTTCATGGCCGGGCTGCGCGGGATGGGGATCGACGTCCGGATCTGGACCACGCCGGTCGAGGTGGCCGACCCCATTCCCTTCGAGCTGGACGAGCAGCACGCCTCCTATGAGCCGGTGCATGCGAACCTCTTCTGGCGCGCCCTCCTCCAGGCCGACAGAGTGATGAAGGAGTTCCAGACTGGGTTCGTCGGCAAAGTCAGTCCGGTGCACCTGTTCTGGGGCGGCCTGGACCTCGCGACCTCGCGCTATTCCGGCCGCCCCGCGCCGCTTCACCCGGGCGGGATCCCGAACACCGCGGACTGGGTGAATCAGGAGGCGTATTCGCGCGAGGAGTTCGCCTCCGGCTGGTGGGCCTCCACCGATCCTCCCGGCCCCGCCTTCTACTCCTACACCTACCCGGAGCCCGATGGTCTGACGTCCGCCGCCATCCGCCCGGCCGAGGCGTTCTTCGACTCCCGCCTCGACGAGTTCGCCCTGAGTTGGGAGGGGGCTCGCAGCACCCGCGACCCGGACGCCGCGGTCCTCGAGTTCTTCCAGTCCACCTACGAGGCGGGGGCCGATCTTGCCGGCTGGGATCGGGCCCTCCTGGAGCCCTCTGAGATCCCGGCCCGACCTCCGAAGCGGCCATGGAGCATCATGCGCTGAGCATGGCTGACCAACCCCCGATCGACCCCACCATCCCGCCCAGCGGCACCGGCTGCGTCGAGTGCCTGGCGACCGAGGATGGCTGGTGGTTCCACCTGCGCCGATGCGTGCATTGCGGCCATATCGGCTGTTGCGACCAATCCCCCTCGCAGCACGGCAGCAAGCATGCGAAGGCGGAGGACCACCCGATCATCCGCAGCTTCGAGCCGGAGGAGGACTGGTTCTACGACTACACGCAGGACGAGTACGCCGAAGGCCCTGAGCTGGCTCCCCCGCTGCATCACCCCTTGAGCCAGCCCACGCCCGGTCCGGCCGGCCGCGTCCCCCGTGACTGGGAGAGCCGTCTGAACTAGCTGGGCAGAACCTAGGGCGACGGCGCCTCGACGATGAGCCCCAGCGTGCGAGCGGCGTCCCCCTGCCGGGCGTCATACGTGACGAAGGCGTCAAGGTCCTCGCCGAGCGCCAACGCCGTGGCAAGGTGGATGGCATCCAGGGATCGCAACGCAGCCGGCTCGAGTCCTGCGGCGCGCTCCGCGACCTCCTCATCCAGCTCGATGAACTCAATGACCCCCAAGAGCGACCGTGCCTGATCGAGCGAGGCTGGGCTGCCGCGGATGACCGCCCTGATCAGCTCTACCGCCAGCACCCGACTGCTGACCCGCGACACCTCACCCGCCAGAAACATCCTGACCGATGCAGACTCCGGCTCGCTGACGACCAACTTCACGGCCGCGGACGCGTCGAGGTAGACGCGCTTCGTCACCAGGTCTCTTCGTCGCGCATCTCGCGCAGGATTTCGGAGAGCGGCTTTCCTGGCAGTGGCGGCAATGGCTCCGGCAGCTCGTCCCAGGGATGCTTCGCCAGCGCGACGCGGCCCTCCGCCAGCATGCGCTCGTACGTCGACAGCCGCCGGTCCGGCATGGGCGTCAGGTGCGCCACCGGCTCCCCGCGCTCCGTCACCTCATACGCCCTGCCCTCTTCACGCACGTGCCTGAGGTAGACCGACAGGTTCTGGCGCAGCTCGCGCACCCCTACGCGCTCCGGCCGCGTCTTTCCGGCTTTCATGACGCACAACTGTAGCACATCGAACTCTAGACCCGGTCGACGGTCGCCGGAATGTCGAGGCCCAAGTGATGGGCCAGAGCCTGACGGACTCGTCGTTGCAGGTCCGCATCGGTCAGGAAGCCAACTGGGGCGCCGACCATCCGTTGCGCGGAGATGGTGCGCACCTGGCTGCAGATGATCACGCCAGGCTTCGTCTGCCCGGCCTCGCCCGCCGGAATCGCGACGTCCCCCGGGTAGCGCGCCTCCGCGCGAGCTGCTGTGACGGGACAGATCGTCATGAGCCCGGCCCGATGAAACGGCTCGTAGCTGACCACCAATGCGCGTCGCGTGCCGGCCTGCTCGTGACCAACCACCGGATCAAGCGCCACCACCACCATCCCCCATCGCAATGGCCCGATCCTCAGGCCGGCCACGTCTCGCGATCGGCGTCGCGATAGGCGTTTTCGATCCCCTGCGTCTCCGCGCGGAACGCGGGATCCGCCGCTGCGGCCTCCCATGCGGCCGACTCCTGCTCGTCACGCAGCCGCCGTGCCAGCTCGGAGACGGCCAGCTCCACGACCGCGTCCTGGGTGGGGGCCGCGTGGTAGTCATCGGCCAACTCGCGCACCGCGCGGACGGTCGCGGGGGTGAGGTTGTAGGTCCGCTTCTCCCTGGTTGGCATTGGCGCAGTGTGATGGGTCCGGATCGACGTGTCAATCAGCACCCATCCAAGCACCGGGGCTCTCATCAGCCGATGAGGGCGGCCAGCGCGTCGTCGTCCAGGGTCTCCCCCTCTGCCCAGCCCTTGTCGGCCTCGTCCCCGGCGCCCTGCTGCTCCATCGCGGCCCGCGCCTCGACAATCATCTCCGGATTATTCACGACGAAGTTGGGCGTTCCGCCGCCGACCTGGGCGCGCCGCAGCGCAGCCGCCGCAAGGAGCCGAAGCGCGTCCGCCGGACGCCCGTCGCTGAGGGCCTGAGCCGCCCCAAGATCCAGGGCGAGGGGAAATCGTGCGACGTCTTTCATCTCCCTGATCGCCGCCACCGCCTTCCGCAAGTACTCGCGCGCCGTCTCGACCTCACCCCGCTGAAGGTAGATGTTGCTCAGCACCATCGTGTTGTCCGTGGCCCGGGCGTGGTTGCCCTGCTCAGCGTGGAGGCGGCGCCCCTCCTCCATCAGGTCGCGCGCCTTGTCGAGGTTCCCGGCTCGCATCTCGAGGGCGCCTAGCGCAGCGGTCGAGTCGGCGAGGCGGTCCGACTGACCCGCCGCGGCAAACGCCTTCCCGCTCTCCTCGAATCGTTCCCGCCCGGTCTGGATCTCCTTGCGCACGATCGCCACAAAGGCGAGGTTGTACAGGTCATCACCGATGCGGTCGAGCCGATCGTGGGCGCGGTCGAGCTCGTAGGCGGCGAGGTAGTGCGCCTCGGCCTGATCCTGGTCGTTCTGCCAGTAGACGACTCCCCCAGCGGCGGTGTGCGCCGCAGCGAGCACGCCTGCGTCCACCGAGTCGGCCTCCGCAGGGTCAGGGATGAGCCGATCGAACCAGGCGCGACCCTCGATCAGATGGCCCCGCTGCTGCCAGAAGCGCCATAGGGCGGCCGCGATCCGCAGGCCGATCTCCCGTTGACCGCTGTCCACCGACCAGCGGAGCGCCGCGCGCACGTTGTCATGCTCCGCCGCCAGCCGGTCGAGCCACTCGATCCCGCTGCCC
>DATCQR010000120.1:0-21127 GCA_036569405.1 Candidatus Limnocylindria bacterium | reverse complement strand
GTCACATTCATGTTGGCTTGTGTCTCTCCTCGGCGGCGGTTCGCCCCGTGCCCTTCGGCTTCGGCGCCTGCCGCTGATGGGGCCGCGATGTGGCGGCCGATTGGCTCTTCGAGCTACCAGCTCGACTTCGTGACGCCGGGCAGCTGACCCTCGAGGGCTCGCTCCCGGAAGCAGATGCGGCACAGCGCGAAGCGCCGCATATAGCCGCGCGGACGTCCACAGACTGCGCAGCGACTCTTGTGCTGGACCGCGAAGCGCGGCTTCCGCTGCGACTTCACGATCATCGACTTCTTGGCCACTCGAATCCTCGCTAGCTGGCCTGGAACGGCATACCGAGCAGCTGGAGGAGCTTCAGCCCCTCCTCGTCGGTCTTGGCGGTGGTGACGACGCTGATCTCCATCCCCCGCAGGCGATCGATCTTGTCGTAGTCGATCTCCGGATAGACGAGCTGCTCCCGCAGCCCCAGGCTGAAATTGCCGCGACCATCGAACGAGTTGCGGCTGATCCCGCGGAAGTCCCGGATGCGCGGCAGCGCCAGTCGCATGGTCCGCTCCAGGAAGTCGTACATCCGCTGTCCGCGAAGCGTCACCTTGGCCCCGATCGGCATGCCGGTTCGCAGCCGGAACTGCGCGATGGAGCGCTTGGCGCGCGTGACGATCGGCTTCTGACCCGTGATCTGGGTCAGGTCCCCCACCGCCGCATCGAGCGCCTTGGCGTTCTGGATCGCCTCGCCCAGGCCGATGTTGACGACCACCTTCTCGAGGCGCGGGATCTGCATCAGGTTGGCATAGCCGAACTCACGGCGCATGGCCGGCGCCACCTCGTCGAGGTAGCGGCGACGAAGCCCACCGGTCTCCGCCGCTGGGCCGGATTCGGCCGGCTGAGCTGTCGGCTGGGCGGCCGGCGTTGCCGCCGCGGGGCGGCGAGGACTGCGGCGAGGCGCCTTGGGAGCGGCCTTCGGGGTAGCTTCTTCGTCGCTCACTGGGCCACCTCCATCTGCTCCCCGCAGTGCTTGCAGACGCGAACGTGCTTCGAGCCGCCCTCGAGCAGCTCGTGTGAGACCCGGGTCGGGCGGTCGCAGCGCGGGCAGACGACCTGCACGTTGCTGAGGTGAAGCGGCACGGGCAGGTCGAGGATCCCGGCCTGCTGGGTCCGCGTCCGCGGTCGCTGATGCCGCTTGGCCATGTTGAGGCCGGGGACCACGACGCCAAGGCCGCGCTTGGTGCGCTCGATGCGCTCGACCACGCCCCGCTTCCCGCGATCCTTGCCGGCCAGGACGAGGACGGTGTCCCCCTTGCGAATGTTCATCTCACAGCACCTCCGGTGCCAGCGACACGATCTTCATGTAGTTCCGCTCGCGGAGCTCCCGGGCCACGGGCCCGAAGATCCGTGTCCCGCGCGGGCTGCCCTGGGGTGTGATCAGGACCGCCGCGTTCTCGTCGAAGCGAATGTGGCTGCCGTCGGGGCGGCCGTACTCCTTGGCGGTGCGCACGATCACGGCACGCACGACGTCGCCCTTCTTCACGCCGGTGTTGGGCAGCGCCTGCTTGACGCTGGCAACGATGACATCGCCGACCTCGGCGGTATCGCTGCTCGAGCGACCAATGACGGTGATGCACATCAGCTCACGCGCGCCCGTGTTGTCGGCGACTCGCAGCCGTGTGTACTGCCGGATCATGCGGTGTCCACCATCTCCTTACCTGATCCGCGAGCGACCACCTCGACGACGCGCCAGCGCTTCTCGCGAGAGAGCGGCTTGCTCTCCTCGATCAGCACCGTGTCGCCGACGTGTGCCGAGTTCTCCTCGTCGTGCGCCTTGAACTTGCTGGACAGCCGGACCACGCGCTTGTAGATCGGATGGCGGCGAAGCCGCTCGACGCTCACGACGACCGTCTTGTCCATCTTGTCCGAGATGACGCGGCCAACCTTGGTGCGGCGCTTGCCTGCCATCAGCTGGCCTTCCCGACGGCGGCCGCGGCGTCGTCGGCCGCATGCTGTCGTTCAGTCATCACGGTCAGGATGCGGGCGATCCGCTTGCGGGTCGCGGGCAGCCGGCTGTAGTTCTTCTCCTGGCGCGTGGCCAGGTCGAAGCGGATCTTCCACAGCTCCTGCTTGGCGTCGACCAGCGCACTCTCCAGGTCGAGGTCCGACAGGCCCCGGATCTCGTTGATATCCATGATCACGCGCCCTCCTTGGCGACGAACCGTGTCTGAATCGGCAGCTTATGGCTGGCCAGTCGCATCGCCTCGCGGGCGATGTCCTCCGGCACGCCGGACATCTCGAACATGACTCGGCCGGGCTTGACGACCGCGACCCAGTGGTCGGGGGCGCCCTTGCCTGATCCCATCCGAACCTCGGCCGGCTTCTTGGTGACTGGCTTGTCCGGGAAGACACGGATCCAGATCCGTCCGCCGCGCTTGATGTGGTGAGTCATCGCACGCCGCGCCGCCTCGATCTGACGGCTGGTGAGCCAGCACACCTCCTCGGCCATCAGCCCGTACTCGCAGAAGCTGATGGTGGTCCCTCCCTTTGCCATGCCCGCGCGGCGGCCACGCTGGACCTTGCGGTGCGTGACTCGCTTCGGCATCAACATGGCTCAGGCCTCCTCGCCGGCAGCGGCGGGCGGCGAATCCGCACCGGCGGTCGCCGCGACTGCGGGGGTGGCCGCCTTGACGCGGGTTCGGGTGGTTGGACGCTGTCGCGGCTCACGCGGCTCCGTGCGTGCCGAGCCGGGTCGCTCCCCGAGCTGGTCGCCGCGGTAGACCCACACCTTGACGCCGATGCGGCCGTACGAGGTCCGGGCGTGGACGACCCCGTAGCTGATGTCCGCGCGCAGCGTCCCCAGCGGGATGCGGCCCTCCTTGTCCCACTCGGTGCGGCTCATCTCGGCCCCGCCCAAGCGACCGGAGACCTGGATCTTGACGCCCTTGGCCCCGGCCTTGATGGTGCGCTGCACGGTCTGCTTGACCGCCTTGCGGAAGGCGATCCGGCGCTCAAGCTGGCCCGCAACGTTCTGCGCGACCAGGACCGCGTCGAGCTCCGGCTGCAGGATCTCCTTGATCTCGAGCTTGACCTTCTTGTCGGTCAGCTTGCCGATCGAGGTGCGCAGCAGCTCGACGTTCTGTCCGCCCTTGCCGATGACGATGCCCGGCTTGGCGGAGTGCACCGTCACGGTGACGTGGTTGATGCCACGCTCGATCTCGACCTGGCTGACACTGGCGTTGGCCAGCTGCTTGCTGACCAGCGCGCGGATCTTCATGTCCTCCTGGAGCAGGGTCGCGTAGTCCTTGTCGGCGTACCACTTCGCCAGCCAGGGCTTGTTGATCCCGATCCGGAAGCCGTAGGGATGAACCTTGTGTCCCATCAGGACTCCTCTCGATCGGCCACGGCGACCGTGATGTGGCTGGTTCGCTTCAGGATGCTGAAGGTCCGCCCCTGGGCCCGGGGGCGGAACCGCTTGAGGGTCGGTCCCTCGTTGGCGGTGGCGCTCAGCACGTGGAGCTCATCGGCCGACAGGTTGAAGTTGTTCTCGGCATTGGCCGTCGCGCTCTTGAGCACCTTGGCGACGTCGCGAGCGGCGGCATTCGGCAGGAAGCGCAGGATGGCGGCAGCCTCCTCGACCGGCTTGCCGGTGATCAGATCGGTCACCAGGCGCACCTTGCGGGGGCTGATGCGGATGTACTTGGCGGTGGCGATGACACGCATCTCCTGCATTCCTACTTCAGTGCCGTAGAGCGATCCGTGGCCTTGCCATGGCCTCGGTAGTGACGGGTGGGCGCGAACTCGCCGAGCCGATGCCCGACCATGTTCTCGGTGACGAACACCGGGACGTGGCGCTTGCCATCGTGCACCGCGATCGTGTGCCCGATCATCTGTGGGAAGATCACGCTCGGTCGCGACCAGGTCTTCAGCACCTTGTGCTCGTTGTGCTTGTTCATCTCGTCGATGCGGCCGAGGAGGCGGGCATCGACGAAGGGTCCCTTCTTGACGGAACGGCTCATCGGACTCTCCTAACCTCGTCCATACCGGCGACGGACGATCATCTTGCCGGTCGTCTTGTTCTTGCGGGTGCGCAGCCCCATGGCGGGCTTGCCCCACGGTGTCTTGGGCGGCATCCCCGTCGGCGACTTGCCCTCCCCACCGCCGTGCGGATGGTCGCGCGGGTTCATCACGACGCCGCGAACCTCTGGCCGCCGTCCCATGTGGCGGCTGCGTCCTGCCTTGCCGATGTTCTGGTTCTCGTGATCGAGGTTGCTCACCTGGCCGACCGTGGCCATGCAGTCGGCCCGGACTCGCCGCACCTCGCCGGAGGGGAGCCGGATGGTGGCCATCTCGCCCTCCTTGGCGAGCAGCTGGGCGCTGCTTCCCGCGCTGCGCACGATCTGACCGCCGCGGCCGGCGACCATCTCCACGTTGTGGATCTGGGTGCCCAGGGGCATGCGAGCCAGCGGGAGGGCATTCCCCACGCGGGCTTCAGCGTCCCGGCCGGAGACGACCACGTCGCCGACCCCGAGGCCGTGCGGCAGCAGCATGTAGCGCTTGTCGCCATCGGCGTAGTGCAGGAGGCCGATGCGCGCCGAGCGGTTCGGGTCGTACTCCACCGTTGCGATGGTTGCCGGGACCCCGAACTTGTCGCGCTTCCAGTCGATCACCCGATACAGCCGCTTGTGCCCGGCGCCCTGGTGGCGGACGGTCAGCCTGCCCTGGCTGTTCCGGCCAGCCTTGCGCACGAGGCGCTCGGTGAGCGGCTTGTGTGGCTCATCGGTCGTGATCTCGTCGAAGGTCGACCGCGTCATCTGGCGCAGTCCGGGGCTGGTGGGTCGGTAGTTGCGAAGTGGCATCTCGTTACACCGCCTCGAAGAGTTCGATCTTCTGTCCGGCGGCGATGGTGACGACCGCCTTGCGCCAGCCGGGCACGGTGCCCATCGTCTGGCGCCCACGCCGCTTCTGCTTTGGCTTGACCCAGAGCACGCGTACGCCCAGGACGGTCACCTTGAACTCTGCCTCCACGGCGTCCTTGATCTGGAACTTGTTCGCGTCGCGGCCGACCGCGAAGGTGTAGTTGTTGCGCTCGGTCTGGGCGACGCTCTTCTCGCTGATGACGGGGCGAATGAGGATGTCGTGAACGCTGACGGCGGTCATCCGTACACCTCCTGCGCGCGTGCCAGCGCATCGGCGGTGAAGACGATCGTGTCGGCCTCCAGCAGGTCGACCACGTTCAGGCTGTCGGCAAGGAGAACGCGCACCTCGCGCAGGTTGCGGCAGGAGCGCTCGACGACCGGATCTCGCGCTGGCAGGACGACAAGCACCTTGCCCTCGGTCTTCCAGGCGACGAGTCGCTCGGCAAAGGCCTTGGTCCCCATCGTCTCGAGGCCGAATCCCTCGACGACCCGGAGAGCACCGTCGTCGGCCTTGCCGCTCAGGACGCCCTGCAGTGCGGCGCGGCGCATCTTGGCCGGCATTCGCTGCTCGTAGCCGCGCGGGTGCGGGCCGAAGACGACCCCGCCACCCTTCCACTGCGGGGCGCTCCGGGTCCCCTGCCGAGCGCGGCCGGTTCCCTTCTGGCGCCATGGCTTCTTGCCGCCGCCGCGGACCTGACCGCGCGTCAGCGTATCGGCGTTCCCGAGACGCTGGCCCGCCAGCTGGCGGACGATGGCCTGATGGATGAGGGCCTCGTTCACGGGCGCGGCGAAGAGCGAGGGGACAAGGTCCACCTTGCCCGACTCCGAGCCGCTGACGGTGAGGATCGGTGCCTGCTCCATCGTCACTTCGCCTTCTGCACGAGCAGGATGGCGTTGCGGGCGCCCGGCACGGCGCCCTTGACCAGGATCAGGTTTCGCTCGGGGTCGACCTTGACGACCTGCATCTTCTTGACGGTCACCCGGTCGTCACCCATGTGGCCACCCATCCGGGTCCCGCGGAAGACGCGGCCTGGCGTGGTGCCGGCCCCGATCGACCCCGGCTGGCGAATGTTGGTCGAGCCGTGGGTCTTGGGGCCGCGCTTGAAGTGGTGCCTGGCGATCGTGCCGGTGAAGCCATGGCCCTTGCTGACACCGGTCACGTCCACCAGGTCGCCGGGCGCGAAGAGGTTGACGTCGACCTGCTGGCCGAGCTCGTAGCCCTCGGTCGACTCGACTCGGAACTCGCGAACGTGACGCGGCCGCTGCAGCTCCTTGGCGAGCTCCTTGAACTGGCCGGCGACCGGCTTGCTCTGTCGCTTGGCCGAGCCGGCTCCGACCTGCAGCGCGGCATAGCCGTCCCGCTCCGTCGTGCGGAGCCGCGTGACGTTGTTGGGCGTCGCCTCGATGACGCTCACCGGCACGACGCTCCCGTCGTCACCGAAGATCCGCGTCATCCCGAGCTTGCGCCCGATCAATCCTGCCGGCACTGCTTCTCTCGTTCCCCAATCACATCTTGATTTCGATGTCGACGCCCGCTGCCAGGCTCAGCCGCATCAGCGCATCCACCGTCTTGGTCGACGGGTCGATGATGTCGATCAGCCGCTTGTGCGTCCGGATCTCGAACTGCTCCCGGCCGTCCTTGTGGACGAACGGGCCGCGAATGACCGTGTACTTCTCGATCCGCGTCGGCAGCGGAACCGGCCCCGCAATGGCGGCACCGGTCCGCTGCGCCGTCTCCACGATCTGCTCGGCCGACTGGTCGAGCAGCTTGTGGTCGTACGCCTTGAGCCGAATGCGGATGCGCTGTTTGGCCATCGTCGATTCAGCCGACCAGCGCCGTGATGACGCCCGCGCCGACGGTATGCCCGCCCTCGCGGATGGCGAAGCGCTGACCCTGCTCGATCGCGATCGGCGTGATCAGCTCGACGTCGATGTTGACGTTGTCGCCCGGCATGATCATCTCCACGCCCGGAGGCATCGAGATGGCACCGGTCACATCGGTCGTGCGCAGATAGAACTGCGGCCGGTAGCCGGCGTAGAACGGCGTGTGACGGCCGCCCTCCTCCTTGGTGAGGACGAGCACCTCGGCCTTGAACTTGGTGCCGGGCTTGACGCTGTTCGGCTTGGCCATCACCTGGCCGCGCTCGAGCTCCTCGCGCTCGATCCCTCGCAGCAGGAGCCCGACGTTGTCGCCGGCCTGTCCCTCGTCGAGGGTCTTCTTGAACATCTCGACGCCGGTGACCACCAACTGGCGGCTCTTGGCGTGGATCCCGACCAGCTCCACCGTGTCGCTGGTGTGGACCACGCCACGCTCGATCCGCCCGGTTGCCACGGTGCCGCGGCCCTTGATCCCGAAGACGTCCTCGATCGGCATCAGGAACGGCTTGTCGACCTCGCGGACCGGGGTCGGGATGTAGGTGTCGACCGCATTCATCAGCTCCTTGATGGAGGCGTACTCCGGCGCGTCCTGGTCGGTCGAGGTCGACTCCAGCGCCTTGAGCGCCGAGCCGCGGATGACCGGGGTCTCGTCTCCGGGGAAGTCGTACTTGGTCAGGAGCTCGCGGACCTCCATCTCGACCAGGTCGATCAGCATCTCGTCGTCGACCGCGTCGACCTTGTTGAGGTACACGACCAGCGACGGGACCTCGACCTGGCGGGCGAGCAGGATGTGCTCGCGCGTCTGGGGCATCGGGCCGTCAGCGGCCGAGACGACCAGGATCGCGCCGTCCATCTGCGCCGCGCCGGTGATCATGTTCTTGATGTAGTCCGCGTGGCCCGGGCAGTCGACGTGGGCGTAGTGCCGCGCCGCCGTCTGGTACTCCACGTGGCTGATCGCGATGGTGATGCCGCGCTGCCGCTCTTCCGGGGCGTTATCGATCGAGTCGAATGCGCGGAAGTCGGCACCGCCCTGCATGGCCAGATACTTGGTGATCGCCGCGGTCAGGGTCGTCTTGCCGTGGTCGACATGACCGATGGTCCCGACGTTGACGTGCGGCTTGCTGCGGTCGAACTTCTGCTTTGCCATGGTGTGTCCTTCGTTGCTCCTTTAGCTCTTGGACTTCGCGATCAGCTCGTTGGCGAGGTTGGTTGGGACTTCTGAGTAGCGGGAGAACTCCATCGAATAGGTGGCACGCCCCTGGGTCATGCTGCGCAGCTCCGTGGCGTAGCCGAACATCTCGGCCAGTGGTACATGGGCACGGATGACGCGCGAGCTGCCTCGCTCGTCGATGCCATCCATGTGTCCCCGCTTGCTGTTCAGGTTGCCGATGACGTCGCCCATGTACTCCTCGGGGGCGACCACCTCGACCTTCATGACCGGCTCCAGGATCGCGGGATCGGCCTTTGCGACACCGTCCTTTGCGGCCATCGATCCGGCGATCTTGAACGCCATCTCCGAGGAGTCGACCTCGTGGAACGACCCGTCGATGAGGGTCGCCTTGAGGTCGATCACCGGAAAGCCGGCGATCACGCCGCCGGCGAGGGCATCACGGACCCCCTGCTCGATCGGCTTCCAGAACTCGCGCGGCACCGCCCCGCCGACGACCTTCGATTCGAAGACCACGCCGCCGCCACGCTCGAGCGGCTCCATGATCAGCACGGCGTGGCCGTACTGGCCCTTGCCGCCGGTCTGGCGCACGAAGCGACCCTCCGCCTTGACGGGCTTGCGGATCGTCTCGCGGTAGCTCACCTGCGGGCGGCCGACGTTGGCCTGCACCTTGAACTCGCGCAGCATGCGGTCGACGATCACCTCGAGGTGCAGCTCGCCCATGCCCGCGATGCGGGTCTGGCCCGACTCCTCGTCACTGCTGACGCGGAAGGTCGGGTCCTCCTCCCCGAGGCGCTGCAGGGCGATCGCCATCTTGTCCTGGTCGGCCTTGGTCTTGGGCTCGACGGCGAGCTCGATGACCGGCTCGGGGAAGGTGATCGCCTCGAGGATGACCGGCTTCGACTCGTCGCAGAGCGTGTCGCCGGTGAAGGTCGTCTTGAGGCCCACAGCGGCGGCGATGTCGCCGGCGCTGACAGACTCGATCTCCTCGCGATGGTTGGCGTGCAGCTCGATCAGCCGGCCGATCCGCTCCTTCTCGCCCTTGGTCGCGTTGTACACGTACGAGCCGGTCTTGAGGGTGCCGGAGTAGACGCGGAAGAATGCCAGCTTGCCGACGAACGGGTCGGCGGCGATCTTGAAGGCAAGGGCCGCGAATGGCTCGGCCGGGTCCGCATGGCGGGTCACCTGCTCGCCGCTGCGCGGGTCGGTGCCGATGACTGCCGCCACGTCGAGCGGCGAGGGGAGGTACTCGATCACCGCGTCGAGCATCGGCTGGACGCCCTTGTTCTTGAGGGCGGAGCCGCACAGGACCGGGATGATCTTCGATGCCAGCGTGCCGGCGCGCAGGGCGCGGCGCAGGGCATCGGCGTCGACGTCCTGGCCCTCCAGGAAGCGATGCGCGATGTCGTCGTCGAGGTCGGCGACCGCCTCGACCAGCTTGTCCCGCCTTTTGGCCGCGTCTTCGGCCAGCTCGGCCGGGATCTCGCCGACCTCGACCAGGTCGCCCAGGTCGTTGCCGTAGGTGATCGCCTGCATCTCGAGCAGGTCGATCACGCCGCGGAAGCCGCCCTCGGTCCCGATCGGCAGCTGCACCGGGACGGCGGTGGCGCCGAGCCGTTCGCGGATCATGTCGACGACGCGCCAGAAGTCAGCACCGGTGCGGTCGAGCTTGTTGACGAAGCAGAAGCGCGGCACCCGGTAGCGATCCGCCTGGCGCCAGACCGTTTCCGACTGCGGCTCAACGCCTGCCACGCCGTCGAACACGACCACCGCCCCGTCGAGCACGCGCAGGCTGCGCTCGACCTCCACCGTGAAATCCACGTGGCCGGGCGTGTCAATCAAGTTGATACGATGATCCCGCCAGAAGCAGGTCGTGGCAGCGGCCGTGATCGTGATACCGCGCTCCTGCTCCTGCTCCATCCAGTCCATCGTGGCAGCGCCCTCGTGGACCTCGCCGAGCTTGTAGATCTTCTTGGTATAGAAGAGGATCCGCTCCGAGACGGTCGTCTTGCCGGCGTCGATGTGCGCGATGATCCCGATGTTGCGGGTCTTCTGGAGTGGGTATGCCTGGGCCATCATCGGCCTACCACTTGAAGTGGCTGAAGGCCTTGTTGGCCTCCGCCATCCGATGCGTCTCCTCGCGGCGCTTGACGGCGTTGCCGATACCGTTCGAGGCATCCACGAACTCCGCAGCCAGCTTCTCCCCCATGCTGTGCCCGTTCCGCTTCCGGGCAGAGTCGATCAGCCACCGCATGCCGAGGCTGATGCGGCGATCCGCCCGCACCTCGACCGGGATCTGGTAGGTCGAGCCACCAACGCGCTTGGGCTTGACCTCGATCAGGGGCATCGCGTTGCGCAGGGCCAGCTCCAGCACCTCGACCCCCGACTTCCCGGCCTGCTTCTCGCAGCGGGCCAGCGCGTCCTCGAGGATGCGCGCGGCCAGCTGGCGCTTGCCACCGTGCATCAGCTTGTTGGTGAACTGGTCGAGGGTCAGCGCGGTGCCGACCAGCACTTGCTGGTACTTGGTCTTGCGCGCGATGGTCGGACGGCGGGGCATCGGCCGGCTATCCCTTGCCCGGCGACTTGGCGCCGTACTTGGAGCGGCTCTGGCGTCGATCGCGGACGCCGGCGGCGTCCAGCGTGCCGCGAACGATGTGGTACTTCACGGCCGGGAGGTCCTTGACCCGCCCGCCGCGGACCAGCACCACGGAGTGCTCCTGGAGGTTGTGGCCGACCCCGGGGATGTATGCCGTGACCTCCATGCCATTGGTGAGGCGCACGCGCGCGACCTTGCGCAGGGCGGAGTTCGGCTTCTTTGGGGTGCGGGTCATGACCTGCAGGCACACGCCGCGGCGCTGCGGGGCGCCGCGTCCCTCGGAGGTCGTCTGCTTCAGCGTGTTGAAGGTACGGCGCAGCGCCGGTGCCTTCACCTTCTGCCCGGCCGGCTTGCGGCCCTTGCGGACCAGCTGGCTGATCGTCGGCAAGAAAAGAACCTCACACTCCGTGGGATTGGTTGTGCGTCGGCATCGAGTGATGGCGACCCGAACCGGGGCCGGCACTCAAGGGGCTGACGGCGCCCTCCCGCAGGGCACACACGAAGGCGTCCCGCGAGCGGGACACCGAACACGGAGTATACGGTTCGCGCCGCACGAGTGTCAAACCAAACGAGGCGGTTGCCCGCCTCGTTTGGCCGCCTTGCGTCGAGCCCATGACGGGCCTCCGGATCAGCCCTCTTCGACGACCGCTGCGGGCGCCTCTTCGGCCGCCGGCTCGACTCCGTCGGTCGCGGACGAACCGTCGCCATCGACCTCCTCGTCGCCGGTCAGGAAGGTCATCGCCGCCTCGCGCTCGCGGAGCGACTCGGCCTCCTCGGGCGAAAGCTCGCGCGCCTTGGCAGCGGCAGCCGCCCGCGACTCGGCGCCGGTCCCTGCCGGGATGAGCTTGCCGATGATCACATTCTCCTTGAGCCCCAGCAGGTGGTCCTTGGAGCCGTTGATGGCGGCCTCGGTGAGGACCCGCGTCGTCTCCTGGAAGGATGCGGCCGCGAGGAACGAGCTGGTGTTCAGCGACGCCTTGGTGACGCCCAGCAGAACGGTCTGCGCCGTCGCCGGCTCGCCGCCCTCCGCCAGGATCCGGTTGTTGACCTCCTCGAACTCGAAGCGGTCGATCAGCTCGCTGGGGAGCAGCTCCGTGTCGCCAGCCGCGTCCACGGTCACCTTGCGCAGCATCTGACGCACGATGATCTCGATGTGCTTGTCGGCGATCGTGACACCCTGGCTGCGGTATACCGTCTGGACCTCGGCCACCAGGAAGCGCTGGACGGTGTCCACGCCCTTGATCAGCAGAAGGTCCTTGGGGTTCAGCGAGCCCTCGGTCAGCGGGTGGCCGGCCAGCACCTCCTCGCCGGTCTCGACCCGGAGGCGGGCTGAGTGCGGCACCTGGTATTCCCGGGTGTCGATGTCCTCGGAGTGCAGCGTCAGGGTGCTCCCCTTCTTGGTGACCCGACCGGCGGCCGGTGACTTCACCTCGACCGCGTCGGCACCCTCACCGATGCGGGCCAGCAGCTGGCCGTCGGCCACCTCATCGCCGTTCGCCACCAGCAGCTCGTGCTGCGGGGTGAGCTTGATCGGCGTGTCGTAGGTGTCTCGATGCGTGACGCGCACCACGACCGGCTGGTCCGTCCCTGCGCGGACGACCTCGATCGTCCCGTCGATCTCGGTCATGATCGCCTGCCCCTTGGGGATACGAGCCTCGAACAGCTCCTCGACGCGTGGCAGGCCCTGGGTGATGTCCTCGCCGGCGACGCCGCCGGTGTGGAAGGTCCGCATGGTGAGCTGGGTCCCCGGCTCCCCGATCGACTGGGCTGCGATGATCCCCACCGCCTGGCCAAGGTCGACGAGGTTGCCGGTCGCGAGGTTGCGTCCGTAGCACATGCGGCATACGCCGTGGCGCGCCGCACAGGTCAGAGGCGATCGGACACTGACCCGATCGATCCCGAGGGCATCGATCCGCTCGATGGCGACCTCGTCGATCTCATCGTTGCGCGCCACGATCTGTTGGCCGGCCTTCTCGTCCACGAGGTCCAGTGCGGCCATGCGGCCGACCAGGCGGTCGACGAACGGCTCGGGGATCCGGGTCGACTCCTCGCGGGTGATCCACGTCCCGAGGTCGGTGCCGCAGTCGTCCTCGCGCGTGATCACGTCCTGCGCGACGTCCACCAGGCGGCGGGTCAGGTACCCAGAGTCGGCGGTGCGCAGGGCGGTGTCGGCGAGGCCCTTGCGAGCCCCGTGGCTGGAGATGAAGTACTCGAGCACGCTCATCCCTTCGCGCAGGTTGCTGCGGATGGGCAGGTCGATGATTCGGCCCGAGGGGTCGGCCATCAGCCCGCGCATGCCAGCCAGCTGGTGCACCTGGGTCACGTTGCCGCGGGCACCCGAGTGCGTGATCATCCAGACAGAGCCACGCTTGTCGAGGCCGGCCAGCATCTTCTCGGTCACGGCGTCGGTCGTCCCGCGCCAGACATCCACCGTTTGGTTGTAGCGCTCGTCCTCGGTGATGAAGCCGCGTCGGAATTCCCGGTCGATCTCAGTCACCTTGGCGTCGGCTCCGGCAAGCAGCTTGACCTTCTCGGTCGGCACCCGGATGTCCCCGATGCCGATCGTGATGCCCGCCATCGTGGCGTAGTGGAAGCCGAGCGTCTTGATGCCGTCCACGAGCTGGGTGGTTGCGGCCGGACCGAGCTCGCGGTAGCACTGCGCGATGAGCGCCTTCAGCCCCTTGCGATCCATCTCCCGATTGACGAAGCCGAGCTCCTTGGGGATGACCGTGTTGAAGATCACGCGGCCGGCGGTCGTCTCGACGAGCTCCGTGCGCATCTCCCCAGCGCCATCGTTGGCGGCCGCGTCCCAGACCTCAAGCTCCACCTTGATGGGGGCCTGGACGTGCACGTGGCCGAGCTGGGTGACCATGACGGCCTCGTTGGCACTCGCAAACGCCTTGCCGGCACCCTTCTCGGTCGGCTCCTCGATGGTCAGGTAGTAGCAGCCGAGCACCATGTCATGCGTCGGCGACACGACCGGCGAGCCATCGGCCGCGGAGAGCAGGTTCTGGGTCGAGAGCATCAGCTCCTTCGCCTCGCGCTGCGCCGCGGTCGAGAGCGGCACGTGGACCGCCATCTGGTCTCCGTCGAAGTCGGCGTTGAAGGCGAAGCAGACGAGCGGGTGGATCTGGATCGCGGATCCCTCCACCAGCACCGGCATGAACGCCTGGATCCCGAGCCGATGCAGCGTCGGGGCCCGGTTGAGCAGCACCGGATGGTCCTGGATCACCTCTTCGAGGACGTCCCAGACCTCCGGTCGCACGCGCTCGACGATCCGCTTGGCGCTCTTGATGTTGTGGGCGAAGCCCTTCTCGACCAGCTGGCGCATCACGAACGGCTTGAACAGCTCGAGCGCCATCTTCTTGGGGAGCCCGCACTGGTGCAGCTTCAGCTCCGGGCCGACCACGATCACCGAGCGGCCGGAGTAGTCGACGCGCTTGCCGAGCAGGTTCTGCCGGAAGCGTCCCTGCTTGCCCTTGAGCATGTCCGAAAGGCTCTTGAGCCGATGGTTGCCGGTTCCTGCGATGGCACGCCCCCGCCGACCGTTGTCGATCAGCGCGTCGCATGCCTCCTGCAGCATCCGCTTCTCATTGCGGATGATGATCTCCGGCGCCTCGAGGTCGAGGAGGCGGCTGAGGCGGTTGTTGCGGTTGATGACGCGCCGGTAGAGGTCGTTGAGGTCGCTGGTCGCGAACCGTCCGCCGTCGAGCTGCACCATCGGGCGCAGGTCGGGCGGGATGACCGGCAGGGTAGACAGGATCATCCACTCGGGCCGCGCGCCGCTCTTGCGGAAGGCCTCGATCAGCCGAAGGCGCTTGATCGCCTTCTTGCGTCGCTGCCCGGAGGTCTGGCGCATCTCGACGTGCAGTCGCTGGGCGAGGTCGTCCAGGTCGAGCTGCTCGATGATCTTCTTGATCGCCTCGGCACCCATGCCGGCGTCGAAGAGCCTGCCGTACTGCTCAGACAGCGAGCGGTACTCGGACTCGGTCAGGGTCTGCATGACCTTGATGTCGGCGATCTGGGCACGCGCAGCGCGCGCCGCGAGGCGTGCGTCATCGGTCTCGCGGGCGACCTGGGCCTTCTCGCTGGCCAGGGCGTCGTCGATACCGCTGCTCAGGTCGGCGATGGCGGCCTGCAGGCGCTCGGCGGCGTGGGCCTTGGCCTCCTTGACCTCCTTCTCGAGGGCGTCGACCTCGGCCTTGACGGCCTTGCGCAGCGCGACCAGGGCGCCCTTGGAGGCCTCTCCGGCGCGTGCCACCACCTCGCCGGTGGGGGTGAAAACGATGTCCTCCGCGACGGTCTTGCCGCCCTCCTTGAGGGCAGCCTCGACCTGCTGGCCGGCGGCGGCCAGCTCCTCGCTGCGGGTGGCGATCAGCCCATCGGCGCGGGCCGCATCGGCCTCCGCGTCGCCGGTGACCTGCGTTCGCTTGTCGGCGATCGCCGCCTCGAGCTCGGCCTTCTTGGCCTCGACCAGCTCGCCGGCGCGACCGATGCGCTCGGCCATCTCTTCCTCGACCCGTGCGAGCGCCTTCTCACGCTCGTGCTCGTCGACCCGAGAGACCACGTAGAGCGCGAAGTACAGGATCCGCTCCAGGTTGCGCGGGCTGACGTCGAGCAGGATCCCCAGCCGCGACGGCGTGCCCTTGAAGTACCAGATGTGGCTCACGGGACTGGCGAGCTTGATGTGCCCCATCCGCTCGCGACGGACCTTGCTGCGGGTGACCTCGACGCCACACTTGTCGCAGATGATCCCCTTGTAGCGAATGCGCTTGTACTTGCCGCAATAGCACTCCCAGTCCTTCGTAGGACCGAAGATGCGCTCGTCGAAGAGACCGTCCTTCTCGGGCTTGAGGGTGCGGTAGTTGATCGTCTCCGGTTTGGTGACCTCACCCGAAGACCAGCTCTTGATCTGATCGGGCGAGGCGAGGCTGATGCGGATCGCGTCGAAGTTGTTGACTTCCAGCATGGGTGGCTTACGGCTCCTGCGGCTGACGCCGCTTCTGGCGCGGATCGCCAGGGCTGACCGGGCCCCGGCTCGAAATGGACCGATAGGTGAGGCGCGACGCCGTCACGACGCCGCTCCTCGGGCTATTCCTCAAATCCCTGGAGATTGATCCCACCCAGGTCCGGCAGCGGGTAACTGCCGGTGTCCTCGATGAAGCGGATCTCTTCCTCGTTCTCGTTCAGGATCTCGACCGACAGGCCGAGCGCCTGAAGCTCCTTGATCAACACCTTGAAGGACTCCGGAACGCCCGGAGGCTGGATCTCCTCTCCCTTGACGATCGCCTCGTACGTCTGCACGCGGCCCATCACATCGTCGCTCTTGACGGTGAGCAGCTCCTGGAGGATGTTCGCCGCGCCGTAGGCTTCCAGCGCCCAGACCTCCATCTCGCCGAAGCGCTGGCCGCCGAACTGCGCCTTGCCACCCAGCGGCTGCTGGGTGATGAGCGAGTAGGGGCCGGTGCTCCGGGCGTGGATCTTGTCCTCCACCAGGTGGTGGAGCTTGAGCATGTAGATGTAGCCGACCGTCACGCGGTGGTCGAACGCCTCACCAGTGCGTCCGTCGCGCAGGACCGTCTTTCCGTCCTCGCTCACGACGGAACCCTTGACCGCGGCCGCCTTCTTCAGCGATGCCGTGATCTGCGCCTCGGTCGCCCCGTCGAAGACCGGCGTCGCGGCCTTCAGGCCGAGCACCTTCATCGCCCAACCCAGGTGCGTCTCCAGGATCTGGCCGATGTTCATCCGGCTCGGTACCCCGAGCGGGTTGAGGACGATGTCGACCGGCGTCCCGTCCGGCATGAGGGGCATGTCCTCGACCGGCAGGATCATGGCGATGACGCCCTTGTTGCCATGGCGTCCGGCCATCTTGTCGCCGACGGCGATCTTGCGCTTCTGGGCCACGCTGACCCGGACCAGCCGGTTGACGCCGGGAAGGAGCTCGTCGCCACTCTCGCGGCTGAACTGCCGCACGTTGACCACGGTGCCGCGCTCCCCGTGGGGGAGTCGCAGCGAGCTGTCCTTCACCTCGCGGGCCTTCTCACCGAAGATCGCCCGCAGCAGGCGCTCCTCAGCCGTCAGCTCCGTCTCGCCCTTGGGCGTGATCTTGCCGACCAGGATGTCGCCGGGAGCGACCTCGGCCCCCTCGTAGATGATCCCGTCCTCGTCGAGGTTGCGAAGGCTCTCCTCGCCGACGTTCGGGATGTCGCGGGTGATCTCCTCGGGGCCCAGCTTCGTGTCGCGTGCCTCGATCTCGTGCTTCTCGATGTGGATCGAGGTGAACAGGTCCTCGCGGACGAGCCGCTCGCTGATCACGATCGCATCCTCGTAGTTGCCGCCCTCCCAGGGCATGAACGCAACCAGGATGTTCTGGCCAAGCGCCATCTCGCCCTTGTCGGTGCTCGACGAGTCGGCCAGGACCTGTCCCGCCGCCACCCGGTCGCCGACGTCGACGATCGGTCGCTGGTTGATGCAGGTCCCCTGGTTGCTGCGCAGGAACTTCTTGAGGTGGTACGTGTCGCGCACGTCACCCTCGTCCCGCTCCACCTGGATGTCGGCCGAGGTGACGCTCACCACCGTGCCGCCCGCTTCCGCGACGACCACCTGCTGGCTGTCGAAGGCGGCCCGGTACTCGACGCCCGTCCCGACCACCGGGGCCTCGGGCTGAAGCAGCGGGACCGACTGGCGCATCATGTTCGAGCCCATCAGCGCTCGGTTGGCGTCATCGTGCTCAAGGAAGGGGATCATGGCGGTCGCCACGCTGACGATCTGCTTGGGGCTGACGTCCATGTAGTCGACGTCCTCATTGACCTGGACGTGGAACTCGTCGCGGTAGCGGACCATTACGCGCTCCTCGACGAAGTGGTTCCCCTCATCGAGCGGCGCGTTGGCCTGGGCGATGTAGAACTTCTCCTCCTCGTCGGCGGCGAGGTACTTGATCTGCGCGGTGACCACCGGAACGATGCGGACCGATGCCAGCTTGTTCCCCTTGATCGCCGCCCACAGCTTCTCGTCGATCGGGGCGCCGGCCTTGGCCAGCTTCTTGCCGCGCTCCCCGACCAGGAGATCCTCGGCCAGCGTCTCTCCGACCACATCGGCCTGCTTGTCCCGATGGGAGACGAACTTGCGCACCTCGCGGTACGGCGTCTCGATGAAGCCGTGCTCGTTGATCTTGCCGTAGGTGGCCAGCGAGCCGATGAGACCGATGTTCGGTCCCTCCGGGGTCTCGATGGGGCACATGCGGCCGTAATGCGACGGGTGAACGTCGCGGACGTCGAACCCGGCGCGCTCGCGTGACAGGCCACCCGGGCCGAGCGCGGAGAGGCGGCGCTTGTTGGTCAGCTCCGCCAGCGGATTGGTCTGGTCCATGAACTGCGACAGCTGGCTGCCCCCGAAGAACTCCTTCATCGCCGCCACCACCGGGCGGATGTTGATGAGCGAGTTCGGCGTGGCCTGCTCGGCATCGGTGATCGTCATCCGCTCCTTGACGACCCGCTCCATGCGAAGCAGGCCGATGCGGAACTGGTTCTGGATCAACTCACCGTTGGCGCGGATGCGGCGATTGCCAAGGTGGTCGATGTCGTCGCCCGTGCCTCGGCCGTTGTTCAGCTCGATCAGCTTCCCGATGATCGCCACGATGTCGTTCTGGCTGATGACCCGCGACTCGCGCGTGGTCTCGCCGCCCTCGGCGGGCAAGGCGATCTTCAGCTTGGCGGCGACGTCGCCGAGTGCCTTGTTGAGCTTGTAGCGGCCGACGCGGCCGAGGTCATAGCGGCGGAAGTTGAAGAAGAGGCTCTGGACCAGGGCGCGTGCGTTGTCGACCGTCGGCGGATCGCCGGGTCGCAGCTTCTTGTAGACCTCGATCAGGGCCTCGTCCTGCGTCGCGGCAGGATCCTTGTCGAGCGTGAGCGAGACGTACGGGTGCTCGGGATGGTCATCGGCCGGACCGAAGGTGCGGAGCATCTCGGCGTTGTCCTCGACGCCCACCGCGCGCAGCAGCGTGGTGACGGGGATCTTCCGCTTGCGGTCCACCTTGACGCTGAGCATGTCCTTGTTGCTGGTCTCGAACTCGAGCCAGGCGCCACGGTTCGGGATCACCTTGGCGGCGAAGAGGATGCGCCCGGTCGCCGGATCCTCGGATCCGGTGTAGTAGACGCCCGGCGAGCGAACGAGCTGCGATACGACCACGCGCTCGGCGCCGTTGATGATGAACGTACCCTGCTGCGTCATCCACGGGAAGTCGCCCATGAAGACGGTCTGGTGCTTGACCTCGTCGGTCTCCTTGACGATCAGGTCGACCTCGACCTTGAGCGGCTTGGAGTAGGTCAGATCACGAGTACGGCACTCGTCCTCGTCGAACTTCGGCTCTTCAAAGTAGTAGTCGCGGAAATGCAGCTCGAGGTTCTTGCCGGTGAAGTCGGTGATCGGGGTGATCTCGTCCAGCAGCTCGCGGAGGCCGGTCTGGACGAACCAATTGAAGGACTCGGTCTGGGTCTGGATCAGGTTCGGGAGGGGTAGTACCTCGGGAATATGTGAAAAGTTTTCACGAATCGGGGCCAACTCAAATCGGCTGGCTGACTCGGCCAATGCCATTCAGGACTCCTCGAAGAGGACACGGTGGGGCGCGGACACGCGAACGAGGAGTTTAGATCAAGCCGATGCGCTTCGTCAAGTGAAGCGGTAGGGATCCCGCTGGCCCCAGTCCGCGGGCCTCCTATGCCGCGCAACGAGATTGCAACACTTCTCCCCCAGGAGGAGGGCTCACTGCGGCCGGGGCACCGACATGATGGACGCTGGACCCAACCAGGAGGTGCTCATCATGGACGAAGAGCGCGTGGTCGAACGCCAGAGCGTGACGACCCCACCGGCAGATACCACGACGTCCGTCGAACCAGTGCAACCGGTCGTCGAACCGGCGCGGTATCCGAACGAGACCGTCAGCAACTCATCGGTCGTGTCGGAGACGGTCCGACGCTCGCCGAGCGGTGCCGAGGTAGCTCGACGGGTGGTCGTCTTCATCTTCGGGATCATCCAGGCGCTGATCGTGATCAGAATCGTGCTGCTGTTGGCCGATGCGAACCAGGCGAACCAGCTGGTCCGCTTCATCTACGACGCCAGCGGATTCTTCGTCGGCCCGTTCGAGGGGATCCTGAACACCAACGCCGTCCGAGCGGGAGCATCAATCTTCGACATCGCTGCGCTCGTCGCACTCATCGGCTGGACGATCCTGGAGGTTCTGATCATCGCCCTGATCGGGATCGCCCGGCGCGAGTCGTAGCGGCCCCACGATCCGCGTGAGCACAGGACTTGTACGATGCTCGATCGTGGACCCTGACCGTTCGCATGCCCAGGGTGAGGAGCCCGCATGAACAACCAGCCACTCGTGCTCGTCGCGGACGATGAGCCCCGAATCACGAAGCTCGTCGCCATGAGCCTGGCCGATGAGGGCTTTCGAGTCGTCACCGCCGGCGGCGGGGAGGAGGCGCTCCGCAAGGCCGAGGAGATGCGCCCGGACATCGTCCTGCTCGACGTGGTGATGCCGGACCTGGACGGGATCGAGGTCATGCGCCAGCTCCGTGAATGGCGGCCGGTGCCGGTCATCCTGCTTACCGCAAAGGGCTCGACCTCGGACAAGGCGAAGGGGCTGGACCTGGGTGCGGACGACTACATCGCCAAGCCCTTCCATCCGGACGAGCTGGCGGCGCGTGTTCGGGCGGTGCTGCGGCGCGCGGCGGGCATCACACCGGCGGGCGGGATCCTCCACATCGGCGAGGTCGAGATCGACCTGGAGCGGCGGATGATGAGCCGCAACGGCCAGCTCGTGCAGCTGAGCAGGACGGAATGGCTGTTGCTCCAGCACCTGGCGGCCAATGCTGGCAAGGTCGTGCTGCACACGGAACTCCTCACCAAGGTGTGGGGCCCCGAATACCGCGACGACCTGCAGTACCTGCGGGTGTGGATCAGTCGTGTGCGTCGCAAGCTGGGAGCCTTGCCCGGCGAGCCAGGCCCGATTACAACCTTCCAGGGGATCGGCTACGTCCTGAACGTGGACGAGACTCCCCCTCTCGAGATGCCTCGTGACGGTGCAGAGGTGGGCGACGCCCGAGCGGTAGGCGGTCATGCCCCCTGATCCTGCGGCGGCAGGCCAGCCCGCGGCGGGGATCCTCATCGCGCTCGATGCGCTGATCGTGCAGCGCGCCGATCAGCCCGTAGCCCTCGACGAGGCGCCGGTTGCCCTGCGAAGGATCGGCTGGATCGGCCGGCCCATCATCCTGGTGGGTAGGCAGGTCGCCGGTCGTGACCTGCCATCGGATGCGCGGGAGCGGGAGGCGTGGGTCCGAGCCTCCATCGGGAGAGGGGCATATCGCGTGGTCGACTTCCAGGACCCGACCGCCGATCGTCGCCTCAGCCAGGACGGCCATGGCGTCGAGCGATGGGGCGAGGTGCGGGACGCCCAGGAGGGCACCTGGCTGCTTACCGATCGGCCGCGCCAGGTAGGGGCAGCTCGCAAGGCCGGCCTGAAGGTGATCCTGATCGGGCCCCCGGATCCCCAGCCGCGCGGCCAGCGACCTGACTACCAGGCCC
>DATCQR010000119.1:0-7421 GCA_036569405.1 Candidatus Limnocylindria bacterium | reverse complement strand
GCCAGCTTGTCGCCGAGCGATGCCAGCGTCTCCGGCGGCGGTCCAACGAAGACGAGCCCCGCATCCTCGACGGCGCGGGCAAACTCCGCGTTCTCGGACAGGAATCCGTAGCCCGGGTGGATCGCCTCTGCCCCCGAACGGGCGGCGGCGGCCAGCACGGCTTCGATGGAAAGGTATGACTCCGCAGCCCGCGCGGGGCCGATGCGCTCCGCCCGATCTGCCATGCGCGTGTGCAGCGCATCCGCGTCGGCGTCGCTGTAGGCGGCGATGGATTCGATCCCCAGGTCGCGACAGGCGCGGATTATCCGGACCGCTATCTCACCGCGGTTGGCTACGAGGAGCCGTCGAAATGGGGGCCCGTCTTTGCGCAAAGACGGGCAGTCAGAGCGGGATGTTGCCATGCTTCCGGGCGGGCACCGCCTGACGCTTTCCCTGAAGCATGGCCAGCGCGTCCACCACCCGCGCCCGTGTCTCGGACGGAAGGATCACCTCGTCGACGTAGCCCCTGGCGGCGGCGACGTACGGATTCGCAAAGCGCTCCTCGTATTCGGCAACAAGGCCCGCGCGTTCTGCATCTGGATCGGCTGCTTCTGCCAGGCGATCCCGAAAGATGATGTTGACAGCGCCCTCGACGCCCATCACCGCGATCTCCGCCGTCGGCCAGGCGAAGTTCAGGTCACCACGAACGTGCTTGCTGCTCATGACGTCGTATGCGCCACCGTAGGCCTTGCGCGTGATGACGGTCACCTTTGGCACCGTCGCTTCGCAGTACGCATAGAGCAGCTTGGCGCCGTGACGAATGATGCCGCGATGTTCCTGGTCGACACCGGGCAGGAAGCCCGGCACGTCGACAAGGGTGACGAGCGGAACATTGAAGCAGTCGCAGAAGCGGACGAAGCGCGCCGCCTTGTCCGACGCGTCGATGTCGAGTACGCCAGCCAGGACCTCGGGCTGCTGCGCGACGATGCCAACACTCCTGCCCTCAACTCGCGCGAATCCACAGATGACGTTGCGCGCGAAATGCGCGTGCACCTCGGTGAATGATTCGGCGTCGACGATCCCGGCGATGACGCGACGCATGTCGTAGGAGCGCTGCGCGGAATCGGGCACCAGGGCATCGAGGTCGGCGCCGCTGACCTCCGGCGCCCGCCAGTCCGTGGCGACAGGGGGCGGGTCGATGTTGTTCTGCGGCACGTAGCTGAGGATTCGTCGCGTCAGCTCCATCGCCTGTGGCTCCCCCTCGGCCAGGAAATGCGCTACGCCGCTCGTCTCGTTGTGAACCCGCGCCCCACCAAGCCCTTCGAGGTCGATCTCTTCGTGGGTCACGGTCTTCACGACATTCGGCCCGGTCACGAACATGTAGCTGCTGCCGTCGACCATGATGGTGAAGTCGGTGATGGCCGGCGAGTAGACCGCGCCGCCGGCACACGGCCCCATCACCACCGAGATCTGCGGCACGACACCCGAGGCGAGGGTGTTGCGCAGGAAGATCTCCGCATAGCCTCCCAACGAGGCGACCCCCTCCTGGATCCTTGCGCCCCCAGAATCCGAGAGCCCGATGATCGGCGCGCCGGTGCTCATCGCCAGGTCCATCACCTTGCAGATCTTCTCCGCGTGCGCCTCGGAAAGGGATCCACCGAAGACGGTGAAGTCCTGCGCATAGACGAAGACCAGCCGGCCATCGACGCGCCCGTGCCCGCTCACGACGCCGTCGCCGAGATAGCGCTCATCGTCCAGTCCGAAGTCCGTCGCCCGATGCGTCACGAATGCGTCCAGCTCAACGAACGATCCCTCGTCAAGCAGCAACTCGATCCGCTCGCGCGCGGTGAGCTTGTTGCGATCGTGCTGCTGTGCGATGCGTTGCTCGCCGCCGCCCAGACGAGCCTCCTCGCGCAAGCGCCGAAGATTCGCAAGCTTGTCGGCGGTCGACATTGGCGTCCTCCGCGCTGGTGGTGGGCCCAGCAGGGATCGAACCTGCGACCCGCCGGTTATGAGCCGGATGCTCTAACCACTGAGCTATGGGCCCGACGATGGTGGACAAGTCGGAGTATAGATGCTCGTCTTTGCACAAAGACATCGACATTCCGGCAGCTTGTGGATAACTCGGATGGTCGCGGACGGTCGCTCGCAGGTATCATCGGTCCGTCGCATCCGCGACCTTTCCCTTCCCGCCCGAGCCGCTGCAAGGTGATCTTGTGACCAAGGTAATCTCCATCGCGAACCAGAAGGGCGGAGTCGGAAAGACGACCGCCTCCATCAATCTCGGCGGTGCGCTCGCCGAGTTGGGGTATCGGGTCCTCTGCATTGATATGGACCCGCAGGCGAATCTGACCGTTGGCCTGGGCATCAGCCTCTCGGACGTCAGGCACTCCATGGCCGATGTCCTCTCCGAGAATCGAGTGCCGCTCGATGAGATCGTGCGGCAGACCGAGATGCCCGGCCTGTCGGTCGCACCTTCCACCCTGGAGCTGGCCTCGACCGAGGTGGAGCTCTTCACCGCAATCGGTCGCGAGATGGTGCTGCGCGACGCACTCGACGGGTGGGCCGAGCGTCAATACGACGTCGTCATCATCGACTCGCCGCCGACGCTGGGACTCCTTACCATCAACGCCCTGGTTGCGAGTTCGCGCGTGATCATCCCGGTCCAGACCCAGTTCTACGCGATCAAGGGTTTGACGGCGCTGATCAAGGTGATCAACACGATCAAGATCAAGCTCAACCACGACCTCGAGATCCTGGGATTGCTGGCCACCTTCTATGACGGGCGCACCGTGCTCGCGCGCGAGATGCTGCAGAACCTGCGAGAGCTCGGTGATCATCGGGTCTTCTCGACCATGATCAAGCAGACCGTGAAGCTCGGCGAGGCGCCGCTGACCGGGAAGCCGGTCACGGAATACGCGACCCATTCGGCAGCAGCTCGCGCATTCCGTGACCTGGCGCAGGAGGTGATCGAACTTGGCTAGCAAGCGACCGGCCTTCAGTGAAAACATTCACCGCCTCTTCGACGAGGCACAGGCCACCGACCTCGCGCCGGGCATTGTCTCGCTGATCGAGTCTCGTGCCACGCACGCGCAGATCCGGGAGGTGCCCACGAATCGGATCCTGCCAAACCCTGCGCAGCCCCGGCTCTCATACGAAGAGGAGTCGCTGGTCGAACTGGCAGATTCGATCCGTGAGCATGGGGTCCTCCAGCCGATCCTGGTGCGCCCGGTCGGCAGCCAGTTCGAGCTGATCGCCGGCGAGCGACGCTGGCGCGCATCACGGATGGCGCAGCGGGAATCGATCCCGGCGATCGTCGTCGAGTTCGACGATGAGACCGCCCTCGAGGTCTCGATCATCGAGAACCTCCAGCGCGAGGACGTCTCCCCTCTCGAGGAGGCGGCCATGTTCCGGAAGATGACCGACCTCGGGTATTCGGTGCGTCAGCTAGCCCAGAAGATCGGCAAGGACAAGGGCTATGTCGAGAACCGCATCCGACTGGCCGAGGCCCCGCCCGAGATCCGCGAGCTCGTGTCCTTGCGCAAAGACACTCTGAGCCATGCCTATGAGCTGATGAAGGTGCGGGACGAGCGGACGCGTCGGCGCCTCGCCAAGAAGGTTGCGGCCGGCGAGTTGACGCTCTCCCGTCTCCGGGCGCTCATCGGTGGCGGCTCTGCCCCAGAGGTGGAGATTGACGCCAAGCCGAAGCGCCGTGCAAGGACGATCGCCGGGCAGGTCGCCGCCTCTAAGGACGCGGACGACGCCCTGGTCAACAATCGCGTGCGGCTGGCCGGCGCGATCGACGAGCTGGTCGACCTGTTGAGCCAGCGAGAGCTGATCGACGAGATCCCGGATACGAACCGGGACAACCTGGCGCGTTACCTGACAGTAACCAAACTGAAACTCGAGAACGCCATCGCGATCATTCGAGCCACCCGAGAGCCGGCGTAGCCCCTCAGGGCGTGTAGCTCATCACGTCACGCTGGCCGACGAGGAACGCCACCAGCTTGCGTCGAGCCTCGGGATCGGTTCGGCGCAGGCCGGCGATCGCCCGCGGCAGCTCGAAGATCGGCGCGGCCAGTGCGCCTGCGGTGTCGATGCCGACCACGTGGTCCGGTCCACCGCCCACCAGGAAGGCCCGCTGGAATCCCCTGGCGTCCAGGTCGGCGACTGCGCAGAACGCCGCGATGGCAGTCCCCACTCCCATCCGCTTCGCGAAGTCGATGAAGAGGTCGGCCGCCCAGGTGTCGATCTGCTGGTCCGCCTGCTCCTCCACCATCGTTCGATAGCTACGCTCTTCGGTCGCGCTCACCCGGCTCCTCCGCTCGTATTTGGCCTCGCGATTCTACCCAAGCCGCCCCGCGCTGACTGCGCCGATGCGCCGGTGAGGCCCCTCCAGCATCGGCTATCCTGCGGCCGTGATCGACCCCATCGCGCGACTGCGGACCGAGGACACGATCGTCTATGAGCTGCTCCAGGGCAGCCAGGGCAGCCAGAGCAGCGGCGACGGCACGGTCGTGGGCACCGCAACCTTCCGTGATGGTGCGTCGAGGGTCAAAGCCCCGGAGTCGATCTCGCTGGCCGTCGAGGAGCTCCTGGCGCGTCCCTTCGTGGACCGGGTCCAGGCGGATGAGCGGCCGCGCGGCTACCGCCGCAGTCGAGTCGGCCAGGTGGATCTCCTCGTACCCGGCATGCCCGAGCACTTCGTGGCGCGCATGCGCGGCCTCTGGCTCGCCTACCCGGATGGCTCGCTGATCACCGCTCGCCCTGCGGTCGGGACGCCACCGGTTCCCGGTCCACGGGCAGCGCTCCCCGACCTCGGCGAGGGTGAGGCGCCGGTCACCGACCCTGCGGTACGCCGAGCGACGCTGGCCGACAGCAGCGAGCTGCTGGGCGCGGGTCCGCTGGTTCACGCCAGCGAGCCGGCCACGGGAGTCCGAATCACCGAGGGTCGCGCGCTGGCGCGCACCGATTGCGGATGGTTGGTCTAAGGCATAGTAATGCCCAGATTCACCGCGTCGCGTGGCGCCCGGCCGTGCCCGACCGCTCAGCTATCATCTCGCCCATCGTGATCCGCTACCTGGCGCTGCCGATCCTTATCGCCGCGGTCGGGGCCGTCTACTGGTTGGCGAGCAAGGGAGAGCCTGCCGGCTCCGCCCTCCTCCTCATCTTCGCCGCGGCGATGGCGGTCTTCCTCTGGGTCCTGTTACCGACGGCTGACAACGTCGGCCCAACCGCCCCGGTTGACCCGGACTTCGAGCCGAAGCACCGCTAGCCGCGAATCCCGGTGTCATAGGACACCTGCAGCTCGGTCGGCAGCCCGGCCTCGACCACCACATCCATCACCGCAGGGGTTCCCATCAAGCCCTTCACGGACTGTGGCGTGAGCCGGTATGCACCGGGGGCGAGCTCGACCGTGAACGTTCCGTCAGCCGCGGAGGTCCCTCGCGCCACCTCGGCGCCGCCCGCGTTGGTGAACACGAGGACGGCTCCGGCCACCGGTCGCGCGGCGCACGCAGGATCCGGCGGCTCCGTCTCGACCGGGCAGGTCGGTCCGGCTGTCACCGTGCCCTGTACGCCGGTCGCATCGGGCAGGGCATCCCCCTCCTCGTGGGTCAGCTCGACCTTTCCAGTGCGAGCCACCGCGTAAGTCCACCGATGCTCGTTGATGCACCCGGCCTCGCAGTCTCCCCAACCGATCCTGATCAGCACCTGCCACCCATCCTCGACATCCGTGACCTCGTACCAGGCGGCCTGGCCGATCAGCTTCTCGTCGTGCGGGCCAATCCCTGCGAAGCGGTCCTGCTGGGCGAGCGCCAGCCGGGCAGCGGCCGCTGCATCGATGGGAGGAGAGCCCCCAGGGCTCGCCGCACAGGCGGCGAGCCCGAGGGCAAGGATCAGCGTGGCCGTGACCACGCGACGAGTTGGGCCCTTCATGCCGCCCGGACGCGAGTCACGGGCCCGGGGTTCCATCACTGGGCTACACCCTAACGCGTGCCCCTGATGCCGCGGACCGCTCGATTGCGGCGATGACCTCGTGGCGTCGGACGGCGTCGACGAAGTCCGGCACCGTATGCGTCCCGTTGTCGAGGTCTGCCGCGAAGGCCGCATAGGCTCGCCCGACGTTGTAGGCGGGCGAGCCTTCGAGATCGTTGAGCGCGGGCCACTTCCCCGTCAGCGCACGCGGGACAGCGAGCTCGCTGGGCTCGCCCGCGCCACGCGCTCCCGTGACGGTCAACGGAAAGATCTCGGGGAGGGCGGCGTCAGCCGTAATCCGGAGGGTTCCCTCCGTTCCATTGATCTCCCACAGGAACCCGATTCCGCCGGCGACTGCCTCACGGACGTGAATGCTGGCGATTGCACCCGATGTGAGCGTGCCGATCACGGCGATCTGGTCGGGGGCCGTCTTCACGATCTGCTCCCAGGTCTCCTCGGCGGAGATCAGCGGCCGGCGGATCGCCGAAACGGCCGACAGGTCGGCGAACTCGCCCAGGACATGGTTGAGAGTGTCCAGGCTGTGGCCGAAGGCGACCGTGAGCACGTTGGCGCCGTTGTTCCTGTCCAGCATGTAGACGTTGGGCTGGATCACCACGTTGCCCGGGACCGACAGCCCGACCATGGTCGTTGACAGGACCTCGCCGACGTATCCGTCGCGGAGCAGCTCCTGGACGAACTCGATTGCGGGTGCCTGGCGGGCCTGCAACCCGACGACTGTGCGCACCCTCTGCTCGGCGGCAAGCGCGGCCATCGCCCGCGCGTCGTCGAGGTCGCGGCCCAGCGGCCACTCGCAGTAGACGGCCTTGCCCGCGGCCAGCGCCGCGGAAACGAGCTCTCGATGGTGCGGAACCTTGACCGTAACGGCGACGATGTCGACATCGGGCTGGGCCACCAGCTCGTCGTGGTGCGAGAAGACCGCGGCGACTCCGAACGCCTCGCCGGCGGCGCGCGCGGCGTCCGCGCTGGTCGCGCTGAGTGCCCGGACCTCGTAGTTCGGCAGTGCCCGCAGGGCAGGGATGTGCGCAGTGGCTCCCCAACCCCAGGCAGGATTGACCCCGATGATCCCGACACCCAGCTTTGATCCAGCGGACTCAGTTTGGTTGGCCAATGACGCCTCTCAACGATACTTGCGACCGCAACTACCTTACGCTCAGTTGGTTGCACGTGCAAGTAGTTTCGGGAGGCGATCGCGCGAGCGTAAACTGACTGACCAAGGCTCCGGCCCAAGTCAATCACTCGCGGAGGAGGCGCTGATGGCCGCGAACGTCACGGTGCTTGGCACGGGCCGGATGGGCTCGGCGCTCGCCTCGAGACTCGGCGCGCCGCCTACGTCGCGGATGAGCTCCAGCCGACGATGTTCGCGCTCCACGACCTCAGCAAGGATCTCGACCTCGCGCTCGGAGTCTTCCATGCTGAACACGCTCCGGCGCCGATGACTGCCCTCG
>DATCQR010000118.1:0-1618 GCA_036569405.1 Candidatus Limnocylindria bacterium | reverse complement strand
CCCCAGAGACCGAGTCCGCGCCGCTGACGACCTCGCTCGGCGACGACGACTGGGACCCCAAGCGCGATGGGGATCGCCGCCGCCCGACGACCGCCGAGCAGGCGGTGCCCTGGCTGATCGGCCTGCTGCTGGCGCTGACCGGGATCGTGGTCGTGCTGATGGCGCTCATCTTCATCGGCCCCGATGGAGTCTCCGGCCTGCCGAGCCGATCGCCCTCGGCATCGGTCCGGGCCAGCCCGAGCGTGGTCCCATCCGAGTCGTCGTCCACCGCGCCGTCGATCGGGCCAACCGCAACGCCGGAGCCCGCCTTCGGCGCGCTCGAGATGACCTACCAGGACCGGGCCACCGCCTCCTCCCCGATCCGCCTCTCGCGTCGCGACTTCTCCGCCACCACCGACCCGGTGGTGCTGGCGCAGGATGCCAAGGGGGTGGGCAAGTACGCCTGGGCGCCGGATGGGCGCCAGGGCGCAGTGATCATCTCCGGGCGGGCGGTCGCCATCGTGGCCGGCCAGGCTCCACGCGCCCTCACGGAGCCAGTGGAGGCGATCGCCTTCGCCGATGACTCCAGCACGCTCTACGGCCTGCGCATCACGAAGGCAGGAGCGAACGACAAAGCGGAGGTGCTCAAGATCACCTTCGCAACCGGGGCGACCGAGGTCATGACCACGATCACCTACCCCCACGCCGAGATCTTCCCCGACCCCGCCCTGAAGGAGGCCCAGTTCGCCGACAACGGCGGCATCGTGCGGCTGTACGTGACGGTCGACGGCTATGTCGTGGCCTGGATCCTGGGCGATCCCAGCAAGACCTACCGGATCGACCCGGCCGACGGGACGTACACCGTGGTGGACGCGCAGCCGGTCCTCTGGTCGCCCGACCAGAAGATGCAGGTGAAGGTGAACGAGAAGTCGGGGACCACCACCCTCACCGAGGAGGGGCATGACGGGGTGGCCAAGGCATCGGCCAAGATCATCGGGCTCGTCAGCCACCTGCGCTGGGCGGGCGGGGGCAATGAGGTCGTCTTCACGCTCGGCCGCCTGGTCGGGGGCGGCGTGCGCCAGGACCTCTACGTCTGGGACCTGGTGAACGGCAAGGCGCCGGCGCCGCTCACCAGCAACGGCGCCTCGTTCGGCGCGGAGTGGCTGGGCGTGCTGCAGAGCTGGGTCCCCTGATGCAGCAGATCATCAACCCGATCGCGGTCGAGCTGGACGACACCGCCCGCCTGATGCGCATCCGCTGGGACGACGGCCACCTGGGCGAGTGGCACTGGACCACGCTGCGTCGCGCCTGTCCCTGCGCGCTCTGCTCGGGCGAGGGGAACATGCCGGGCATCGTGACCCTCGACATGGTCTTCACCCAGGAGCAGACGACCATGGAGCGGGTCAAATGGATAGGCCGATACGCCCTGGCCCCCATCTGGGCCGATGGCCACGACACGGGCCTCTTCACGTACACGAAGCTCCGCGAGTTGTGCGAGTGCGATGAGCATCGGGCGGCAGGCGGATGAGCCCACTCTCCGGCCTGCTCCTCGTCCACGCCCACCCCGACGACGAGGTCTTCGCCACCGGCGGGCTGATCGCCCGCTCGATCGCCGAGGGGCGCCGGGTCGACCTGGTGG
>DATCQR010000117.1:0-2605 GCA_036569405.1 Candidatus Limnocylindria bacterium | reverse complement strand
CAGTCACCGTCTTGCGCGTTTCGCGGGTCTGCGCCGCGGGGCCGCCGATCGGGCTGCCGCAGGAGTTGCAGAATCGCGCCCCCTCGACGTTCTCGGTACCGCAGGTGGCGCAAACGGTCACCTCAGCCTCCCAGCTTGGCCAGCGCCGCGTCGATGCGTGAGATCGTGCGCTCCCGTCCGAGCAGCTCCATCGAACCGAAGAGGGGCGGCGAGACGAGACGGCCGGTGATCGCCACGCGGAGCGGCCGGAAGAAGTCGCCAGCCTTCCAGCCGTGCGCCTCGGCGGCGGTCCGGCAGATCGCCTCCAGCTCGCCAGCGGCGAAATCGGGCTCAGGCACGGCGGCGAGCGCGTCGTGCGCAAGGGCCAGCGCCTCCCCGACCTCGGCACCTGACCGCCCCTTCGGCAGGAGCAGCTCAGCCCCGTACAGGGCGCCCACCTGCTCATCGGTCTCGGTCAGGAAGGCCGCCAGCTCGGTGGCGTCGCCCAGCCGCACGAGCCGCTCCTTGAGCAGGGGGGCCAGTCGCATCAGGATCCCGTCGTCGAGCTGCTCCGGCAGGAATGGGCGCAGGCGGTAGGCCAGCTGCCCATCGGCCAGTGATCGGATGTAGACCCCATTCAGGTAGTCCAGCCGGTCCTTGTCGAAGACCGCGCCGGCCTTGTGAACCTCGCCGATCTCGAAGCGCTCGGCCAGCTCTGCCAGCGAGAAGATCTCCTCCTCGGTGCCCGGCGACCAGCCCAGGAAGGCGAGGAAGTTGACCATCGCCTCGGGCAGGTAGCCCTGCTCGCGGTAGGCGGTGATCGCGGTCTGCGACTTGCGCTTGCTCATCTTCGACCGATCCGGGTTCAGGATCAGCGGGATGTGCCCGAACTGCGGCTCCCGGTAGCCGAGCGCCCGGATCAGCGCGATGTGCTTCGGGGTGTTCGAGAGGTGGTCCTCTCCCCGCACGACGTGGGTGATGGCCATCGCCTCGTCATCCACGACCACGACGAAATGGTAGAGCGGCATCCCGTTGCTGCGAACGATCACGAAGTCACCCAGCAGCGCATTGTCGAACTCGACCTCGCCGCGAATCAGGTCGTCGAAGCGGATGTGCTCCGGCGGGACCTTCAAGCGCAGGGCGGGCCGGCGTCCCTCGGCCTCGAAGGCGGTGCGATCGGCATCGGTCAGCCGCAGGCAGCGGCCGTTGTAGCGTGGCGCCTGGTGGTTGCGCTCCTGCTCGTGGCGCACCGCCTCGAGCTCATCGGGCGTGCAATAGCAGTGGTAGGCCGCGCCGCTGGCCAGGAGCCGATCGGCCTCCCGTGCGTACAGCTCCATGCGCTGGCTCTGGCGGTAGGGCGCGTGCGGCCCGACGTCGTCGCCCCCTGCCACCTGCGGCCCCTCGTCCCACGAGATTCCGAGCCAGTGCAGGTTGTCGATGATGTCCTGCTCCCACTCGTCGGTGCCGCGAGCCACGTCCGTGTCCTCGACCCGAAGCACGTAGGTTCCACCGACGTGGCGGGCGAAGAGGAAGTTGTAGAGGCTGGTGCGTGCCGTCCCGATGTGCAGCGGACCAGTGGGACTGGGCGCCATCCGGACGCGGACGGCTGTCGGCTCAGGAGTGCTCATTGACACGGGCACTCAACGCCCGAGCGTCGGGTTGCCCTTCGCGGTATTCAGCTGCACCGCCTGCTTCACGAGCTCGCGCAGGGCATCGGCCGGGATGTCATCCACCGAGGTGATCTTGATGTGCCGCATCCGCTCGCCATCGCCGGTGAGCACCTTCTTGGGATCGTCCATGTCGGTGCCTCGCCAGAAGCCGATGTCGACGTGCTTCGGGTAGGCCTTCATCCAGATCATCGGTCCATTCCATTCCCAGACCGGCTGCGCCCACTTGATCGCGACCGCCGAGTGCGGTGCGCCCTCCTTCACGACCTCGCGCAGGCGCTTCATGGCGTCGGTGCGCCAGTCGTCGAACGCGGCGATGTACTCGTCAACGGTCTTCTGCCCGTTCATCGGTCAGCTGGTCCTCGTGCGTATGCGCACAATGTACCGCGACGAAGCCGGAAATCAGGCAGCGCTGGGACGCGAGACCACCGCCAGCCCTCGGCGCAACGAGCCGCCCCGTCGCAGGACCCTGGTGATCGCCTCGGCGTCCTGGGGCCGGCAGAACCGAAATCCCTGGCCGAGAGCGCAGTGGAGGCTCCTCAGAATCTCCGTCTGCTGGTCCGTCTCGACTCCCTCGGCCGTGACCTCCAGGCCAAGGGCCGAGGCGAAGGCGACAGCCGCCGCGACGATGGCCGTATCGCCGGGCTCGCGCCCGAGGCCGTCGATGAAGAGCCGGTCGATCTTGAGGGAGTCGACCGCGAGCTTCCGGAAGTAGCCGAGCGACGAGTAGCCGGTGCCGAAGTCGTCGACGGCAAGGTGCACGCCGAGGTCATGCAGGCTGGACAACGCGGCCGTTCCCGGACCACCCTGGTCCAGTGTCACGGTCTCGGTGATCTCGAGCTTTAGCCGCCCTGGCGGCAGGCCGGTCTCCCTCAGGGCCGCACGAACTTCCGCGACAAAGGTGGGCTCGCGGAGTTCGCGAGGCGAGACATTCACCGCGATGACCAGGTCATGGGCGC
>DATCQR010000116.1:0-1578 GCA_036569405.1 Candidatus Limnocylindria bacterium | reverse complement strand
AGACAGGCCGAGGACGACTCGATCTTCGACGCGATCAAGCAGCCGATCATCGACGCGCTGGACGCACAGGTTGCCGAGGGCGTGCTCGACAACTACCAGCTGCAGCAGACCATCCGCCGGGTGATCGGTCGCTGGGTGAGCAACACGCACCGTCGGCGGCCGATGATCATCCCGGTCGTCGTGGAGGCCTAGGTGTACTCGGCTGACAGGTTCATGACAGTCGGGTGATCGGTGGCTGGCCTCCGATTGCTGAGTGGCGACGTCGAGTGTTGTAGTGCTCGAGCCAGGGTGCAAGGGCGTCGGTGCGGTCTGTGTTGCTGGCGAAGATCTGTCGGTAGGCCCATTCGGCTTGGACGGTGCGGTTGAACCTCTCGACCTTCCCGTTCTGCCAGGGACAGTGGGGCCGGATGGTGAGGTGGCGGGCTCCGATCGTTTCCAAGGCGGCTTGGAAGTCGCGGGATCGAACGTAGTTCTTGGCGTTGTCGGTGATGACCTCGCGCACCGTGATGCCACGGGAGGCGAATGCGGCAGCGGCCCGCAGCAGGAACGCCGCGCAGGTCGTCCCCTTCTCGTCGGCGAGGCTTTCGGCGTAGGCCCACCGGGAGTGGTCGTCGACCGCGGCGTGGATGTAGTCGTAACCCACTTTGGTGTGGCCGGATACGTGGTTCTCGCGGGTCTGGCCACGCGATAGCCAGCCACCGCCATCGGGGATCCGGCCGAGCTTCTTGACGTCGATGTGCACCAGGTCGCCGGCGGCTGGGCGCTCGTAGCGGACCGCGGTGGTCCGCGAGGCCCGGATGACCTCACCGGTCAACGGATCGCACTCCCGCAGCCGAGGCACCTGCCAGCGGCTCAAGATCGCTGCAACGGTTCTAGCCGGGACACCGACCTCGGCGCTGATCCAGTCCTGGCCGCGCCGTGCCCGCCGCCGTGCTTGCAGGACCAGCTGCTCGACCTCGGCCGACGTGCGTCGCGGGCACCGGTGCGGCCGAGACGAGCGGTCGAGCAGGCCGGTCTCGCCCTCGACTCGGAACCGGTTGATCCACCGGTGTGCGCACTGACGAGAAACACCGAGCTCCTTCGCAACATGCGCTACCGGTCGACCATCGTCGAGCACTCGCTCGATCAGTAGGCGACGGCCATGGACGTTCAAACGGGCATTAGCGTGGGCCACGAGGACCTCCTGTGCTGGTAGAGACGTCAGACATCTCCACTAAGCCAGGAGGCCCTCCCCGCTCACAAGCACCAACGCGTCACCAACGTCCCTGCCGAGTACACCTAGGCCCAGAGCTGGCCCTCGAGGCGGTCCTCCGCCTCGTCGACCGTGCCTTCGTAGGCGCCTGTCGAGAGGTACTTCCAGCCGCCGTCGGCCACCACGAAGACGATGTCGGCCCGCCCTCCAGCCGCGACGGCCTTCGCCGCCTGGGCGAGGGCGGTGTGCAGGATCGCGCCGGTGGAGATGCCGGCGAAGATCCCCTCGCCCTCGAGCAGCTCCCGCACCCGTCGTACGGCGTCGCGGGGACCGACCGAGAACCGCGAGTCGATCAGCGTCGCGTCGTACAGCTCGGGGATGAAGCC
>DATCQR010000115.1:0-4081 GCA_036569405.1 Candidatus Limnocylindria bacterium | reverse complement strand
TCGTTCGACGAGATCATCGTGACGCTCTTCACCGCGGGGGCGGGCACGCAGACGATCCCGATCTGGATCTTCGCCTCGATCCAGCGACCGACGGAGCTCCCGGTCGTCAACGTCGTGGCGCTGGTCCTGCTCCTGCTGAGCGTGATCCCGGTCTACCTGGCCCAGCGCATCGCCGGCGAGACGGCGGGTATCACGCGCTGACCGCACGCATGGACCGATCCCTGCCAGCGCCGCTGGTCGACCTGCCATGGGATCGCGAGGACCCGCCCGACGCCGCCAGTGCCGCGAAGCGGCTGCGCGACGCCGGGGTGGAGCCCCATGCATGGTCGAACGGCCCCGGAGAGCGATACGGCGTGCACAGCCATGACTACATCAAGCTGCTGGTCTGCGCAGCCGGCTCGATCACCTTCCTGGTCGGAGCCGATGCGGTAGCAGTGGAGCTCCAGCCAGGCGACGGGTTCGTGCTCCCCCCGGGCACGCCGCACGCCGCGATCGTCGGGCCGAGGGGCTGCACCTGCCTGGAGGGATACCGCTAGGCGCCACCCGACAGGAGGTCCGGGCGGTCTCGCCAACGCTTGAGGAACCGGTAGAAGTTGCGCTTGCTGAGCCGATCGCGCTCGTCGGGCGGGTGAGCCTCCCAGCCGCGGTGCAGGTGGCGCACGAACGGCAACGGATCCGTGCGGAGCGCCTTCCAGCCCGCGTCGCGGACAGCGAAGGAGAAGTCGAGATCGGCATGCCGGTAAAAGCGGAAGTGCGGGTCGAAGCCGCCCACTGATCGGAGCGCCTCGCGTCGGACGGCGAGGCAGTACGCCTCGATGGCGTCGACGAGGCCCGGCGGGGCATCGACAAAGTCACGCCCGTCGCCACTCGTCACGCCCCAGCCTCCGGCGATCCCGACTGCCGGATCATCGAACGCGGCGAGGAGCGGAGCGATGATCTCGCCGACCGGTTCCAATGAGGTGTCGAGCAGGATGGCGACACCCCCTCGGCTGCGTCGGAGCCCCAGGTTGACGGCATCGGCCCAGCCGAGGCGCGCGGGCAGAGGCAGGACGGTCGGTGCTGGCAGCGATCCATCGCCCGGCCACGCCCCGGAGAGCAGCGGCTCGAGGTCCTGTGCCGGGGCGTTAGCGACCACGAGCAGCTCCCAGGCGACCCTTGGAGGACGCAGCGCCAGGCCGCGCAGCAGCCGCAGCAGATCGTCCGGATGGTCGTCCACCGTGACCACGATGGAAGCGTCCAGGCTGGCCGGCTGGTCGAGCAGGCTCGGCAGGTCGGACGCGGGCGCTGGAGCGGCCGGGCGGGCGGTGGAACCGTCTGACGTGTCGATGGCATCCCAGCCCAGGGCGCGGATCTGATCGCGGAGCGCATCGGCGGCTACCCAGTCGCGAGCGGCACGGGCCGCGGCGCGTTGCTGGAGCAGCTGCGCCACCTCGGCTGGCAGCCGCTCCGTCACGGGGCGGTCAGCCTTCGTCGCGTGCCGGCCAGGGGGCGGTGCGGCCGATCGGCCGGCCGTCGGGTTCGCGCTCGAGCTGGTGCGAGCCGAACTCGGGCGGGTCGTAGCGGAGGCGCTCGACGGGCCGGCCAGCGAGCAGGTGGCTCTCGACGATCTCGGCCGCGTCTGCCGGCGTGACCGCCGCGTACCAGACGCCATCGGGGTAGACGACGACCATCGGTCCATTGCCGCACTGGCTGAAGCAGCCCGAGTGGTTGACGCGGACACGCCCGGCCAGGTCCGTGCTGCGGACGGCGGATTTGAGGGCCGCATGGACGCCCAGGCCATCGCCGTCGACCGACGGGCACCACTCGCCACGAGTGCAGACGAAGACGTGTCGTTCGTAGACGGGCATTCGCGGAAGTACCCCTGTCGGCGGATCGAAAGTACCGGGGCTCCCCAACCCACCCCAACCTTACTATCCGGCCAGAAGCCGCGCGCTCCGCACCTCAACGGTCCACGCGTGCTTCAACAGCACTGGGAAACCGATTCAGATGATCAGTACCGAGGTAGGGAAGCTGCTCACGGCGACCGAGGTCGCCGATCTGCTGCACCTGCACGTCAACACCGTCAAGCGGCTCGGCGATCGCGGCGAGATCCCGTTCTATCGGGTCTGCAAGCGTGGCGACCGACGGTTCCGCTACGACGACGTGCTGGACTTCCTCCGCCGCGCGAAGTAGCTCGCGCCAATAGATGCCGGTCCCGGCTCACGCCGGGACGGCCCGTTCCCGCCAAGGGGGCGCGTCACGACCGCCGAGGTGCCAATCTCTCGGCGGTCGTTTCGTTTCCGACGATAATGCGTTGACCGATGGCCGATGAACCGCAGCAGCGCCTCGCAGAGGGGCAACGCCTCCTCGACGCAGGCGACCTCGACGCGGCGGTGCAGATCCTCGCTCCCCTGACCGGGCATCCGGATGCCGAGCTGGGCAGCGCTGCCTGGCTCGCGATCGGCGACGCCAGGTACCGCCTCGACGATGAGCCCGGAGCCCTCGCCGCCTGGCAACAGGCAGCCGACCGCGGCGGTTCCGGCGCCTGGCTCGGATGGCGCAAGGTCGCCGAGCAGGAGGTCCGCGACGGTCACCTGGAGGACGCGGTCGCCGCCTACCGGGAGGCTGACCGACGAGCCCCATCTGCGGAGCGCGGAGCGATCGCCAACCGCATCGCATGGCTCCTCAAGGAGACGGGTCATGACTTCGCCTCGCGGCGCCAGTTCAACCGAGCGCGCGGCGCCTACGGCAGCTACCAGCCCTGGGTCACCTGGGCGATCATCGCCATCAACGCCGCCGTCTTCGTGGTCGACGCGGCGCTCGCGGGGGGATCCGGCTTCTCCCTGACCGGCGGGTCGGGCCCGCTCTCGCAGGCCGGCGCGGTCTACGGGCCTGCGGTCGCTGCCGGCGAGTGGTGGCGCCTGATCACCGGGGCGTTCCTCCACCTGGGGATCCTGCACATCGCCTTCAACATGTACGCGCTCTGGCTGTTCGGGCCGATCATCGAGCAGATGTACGGCCACGTGGAGTTCGCCGTCATCTACCTGCTGTGCGCCCTGGGCGGGAACGTCTTGACCATCCTGGTTGCGCCCAACGTTCCGGCGCTCGGCGCGTCGGGGGCCATCTTCGGGCTCTTCGGCCTGGCGTTCATCGTCTCGCGCAGGCGCCAACTGCTGCTGGGACCGCAGGCGCGGGCCATGCTCTCTCGCGTCGGCACGCTGCTCGTCCTGAACTTGATCATCACCTTCGCCATTCCGTACATCAGCTGGACCGGCCACGTCGGCGGATTGGTGGTGGGCGGCGTGATCGGCCTGCTGCTGGCCCCTGGCAACGTGCCGACCATGGGCGGGGTGTGGCGCGCCCCCGACGGATCGCCCATGGCCCGGCGCATCTCGCCGTCGTTGCGTGCCAGCGCCTACCTGCTGGTCGCCGCGGTGCTCGTGCTGGGCACCTACGTCGCGATCCAGCAGCTCGGCTGACGATCATGTGCTACGACGCCGATGCCCGACCGCCGCTCCCCCCGATCAGCGGCGCGGCGCTCGATGCCGGCGAGCTGACCCTCACCTCCGTCGACGGGACCCGCGTTGCGGCCTACGCCGCCCGCGCCGGAGCGCCGAGCGGAGCGGGGATCGTGATCCTGCCGGACGTGCGCGGCCTGCACCCGTTCTTCGAGGAGCTGGCCCTGCGCTTCGCCGAGGCGGGCGTCGACGCGATTGCGATCGACTACTTCAGCCGGACGGCGGGGACGGGCCGGCGCGACGCGGACTTCGACTATGCCAGCCACGTGCCACTGACTCGCCACGAGACGCTCAACGCGGACGTTGCGGCGGCAGCCGCCCACCTGCGCTCGCCGGACGGCGCATCGGTCGAGCGGCTGTACACCGTCGGCTTCTGCTTCGGCGGGCGCCTGAGCTATCTGCAGGCGGCCTCGGGGATCGACGCGGCGGGAGTGATCGGCTTCTACGGACCACCGGTGGGCTCCCGCGCCGGGCTGCCGGCTCCGGCCGACGAGGCGCCGCGGTTCACCTGCCCGGTGCTGGCGTTCTGGGGCGGCGCAGACCAGGGGATCGGTCCTGGGGACGTGCAGACCTTCGACCAGGCG
>DATCQR010000114.1:0-6854 GCA_036569405.1 Candidatus Limnocylindria bacterium | reverse complement strand
CTCCTCTTCGGTGCATGGGCCAGCCTGCCCACCGGTCCCGCCAGCCTGGCGCTCATGTCGGGCCGTCCGCTGATGGCTGCGGCCTGCTGGCGCGTGGCGCCGGAGCGGTTCAACGCTCGCGCGTGGCTCATCGAAGCGGAGCGGACCGGCGACCGCCGCGCAGACGTCGCCGCCCTGACCGAGGCGATGGCCCGACGCATGGAGGAGGCCATCGCCGTCTTGCCCGAGCAGTGGTTCGCAGCCTTCCAGCCGATCTGGGACGAGGAAGGTTCCGGCGGTGGCTGACGCAAGGCCGAGGGGCGGCGGCGAGCGGGGCCGGGCGGACATGCACCTGCACACCCTGTACTCGGACGGCGTCATGGAGGTCCAGGCGCTGCTCGACCACGTCGAGCGGTCCACAGAGCTCGACCTGATCGCCATCACGGATCACGAGCGGATCGACGGCGCCCTCCGAGCGCAGGAGCTGCATGCGGCGGGCGACAATCACTTCGGCCTGGTCGTGGGCGAGGAGATCACGACCCGACGCGGGCACCTGCTGGCGCTCTTCCTGACCCAGCGGATCCCTCCCCTTCGTCCCCTGGAGGAGACGATCGAGCGGATCCACGCCCAGGGAGGGATCGCGATCGCGCCGCACCCGATGGCGCCGCTCACTCCCAGCCTCGGCCGCCGCAGCCTCGTCCGCCTGCACCACGACCCGGACCTCGGACATCGGCTCGACGCCATCGAGATGCTGAATCCCAGTGTCGCCGGGCGAGCGCGGCGACCGCACCGACGGGCCCTCAACCAGCTGATGGAGCTCGCCGCGGTCGGCAACTCGGACGCGCATGTCCTCGAGCACGTCGGGACTGGCTGGACCTGGTTCGCTGGGGCAAGCGCCGAGGACTACCGCAGGGCGATCGCGGATCGCACCACCGAGGCACAGGGCGAGTACTGGACCCACTGGCACAATGTCAGCGTCTACGGGCGCCAGCTGGTCGCCAAGGCCCGGCACGTCCGGCATACGCTTCGTCCTACAGGAGAATGGCGATGAGTGAGCCGATCGCTCCGCCGGCGCCGCCCATCGCAGTAGGTGCGCCGACAGCGGCCGCCCCATCGGTCGCCAATCCGGCACCGATGAAGATCGGCATCGTCAGCCCCTATGGGTATCCGCACCCCGGCGGCGTCAACGAACACGTTCGACACGCCTACGAGGCGATGAGGCGGATGGGCCACGACGCCTGGATCATCACCAGCAAGTACGGCAAGGAACGCGAGGACGAGGGGCGCGTGATCCGCCTGGGGACCGGCTACGCCATCCCCGCCAACGGCAGCATGGGGCGCGTCACCTTGGGCTGGCGCTTCAAGCAGCAGGCGCGCGACCTCCTGGCCGAGCATCACTTCGACGTCCTGCACTTCCACGAGCCGTTCGTCCCCTTCCTGTCGCCGACGGTGCTGGACCAGTCCGACACGGTCAACATCGCCACCTTCCACGCCTTCGGCGGCTTCTCGCCCTCCTACTGGGTCGGCAAGTGGTTCGCCGGCCAGCTGGCAGCCAAGCTCCACGGCCGGATCGCGGTCAGCGGCGCGGCGCGCCACTTCATCAGCCGCTACTTCCCCGGTGACTACCGGATCATCCCCAACGGGGTCGACCTCGACCGATTCGCCGATGCCGAGCCGTTCGAGGAGCTTCGCGACGGGACGATCAACATCCTGTTCGTCGGCCGCTTCGAGGAGCGCAAGGGGCTGATCCACCTGCTGCGCGCCTATCACCGCCTGCGCAAGCGGCACGTCGATGCGCGGCTGCTGATCATCGGCTCGGGGCCCAAGCAGCGCGAATACCGCCGATTCGTGGGGCTGCGCCAGATCCGGGACGTCGAGTTCCTGGGCCGCGTGAGCGATGACGCCAAGGCGCGCTACTTCGCCAGCGCCGACATCTTCTGCTCGCCGGCCACCGGCCAGGAGAGCTTCGGGGTAGTGCTGCTGGAGGCGATGGCCGCAGGCGTGCCGATCATCGCATCGGACATCCACGGCTACAAGAACGTGGTCCAGCGCGGCGTGCAGGGGCTGCTGGTGGAGCCGAAGAACCATCGGGCGCTGGCGGCCGCGCTCTACCGGCTGTCCAGCGACGAGGAGCTGCGGCACCGCATGGGCGAGGAGGGGCGAGCGAAGGCACCCGAGTACTCGTGGGACCGCGTCACCGAGCAGATCGTCGACTTCTATCGCGAGATCCGCGAAGGGGTTGCAACGACGAGCGGCCGCTAGAGCGGCTTGCGGTAGACCCTTTCCGTCCGCACCACGCGGAAGCCGGTCGCCTCGTAGACGCCGAGCGCCCCGTTAGCGTTCTCAGCGTCGACCCCCAGCCCGGCGCTGGTCATCCCCGCGTCACGCAGGACGCGGAGGCTCTCGGCCACCAGCGCCCGCGCGACACCCTGGCGTCGCCACGGGCCGCGCACGCCTACCGAGCTGACCCAGCCACGCTTCATCCCGAGCTCCGCATTCACTTCCCTGTCGATCCGGTTCAGCACCTGGCCCACGATCTCGTCGCCCCGCCAGGCGACTATCCAGAGGCCGATGTCGCGACGCGGATCTGATCGCATCTGCTCGAAGCTCGCCTCGCTGTCGTCGATCGCGCCCCAGTGGTCGCGAAAGACCTCGACCTCCGTCTCCCAGTGGCGGCGCAGGTCCTCCTCCCGCGCGGGCCGCAGCTCAATCCCCGCCGGGAGGGGCAGCGGCTGGATGTCGTCGAGGTTTGGGCGCTCCATCTCGAAGTCGTAGCGCACGATCCGGTACCCGTTGCGCTCGAGCAGGGCAAGGCGGCCGGTCTCGGACTCGCTGGCCCAGCTCTGCAGGCGCTTCTCGAGGTCAGGATGCCCGGCCGCGACCCGGCTCTGCCGCTCCTCGATCCAGTGCAGCAGGGCCGTCCCCAGGCCGCGACGCTGCCAGTCGGGGTGCACCTGGCCCCAGACCGAATAGTTGCGGCCGCCGTCGTTGTCCTGCTCCCAGCCGCCCTCGGTGTAGGCCATCACCGACCCGTTCACCTCGGCGAAGAGCAGGTCGGCGGCCAGGTCCAGGTTCGAGGGATGGTCCAGCCAGTTCGTGACCTGCGCCTGCGAGAGCCGATGCGGCACGTTGGTCGCCGCCATGCCGGCATTGACCAGCCGGGCAATCTCGGCGTCGTCCGCCGGGCGTCGCATGGCGCGGAACTGGAGATCGGGGATTGCCGGTGCTTCCGGCAGGGTGATCGTCATCGCGCGATCTCCATCGGCTTGTGATAGGCGCTGGCGCGCCGATGGATCTCGAACCCGGCGCGCTCGTACACGCCGAGCGCACCTGTCGGGTTGTCCGCGTCCACGCCCAGCCAGGCGCTGGTCATGCCGCGCTCGCGCAGCAGCTCCAGGCTGCGACCCACGAGGGCGGCGGCGAGGCCACGGCGCCGCCACGGACGGCGCACGAAGACGCCCTCGAGCAGGCCTCGACGGCGATCGAGAGCCTCGTTCTCCTCGGCGTCGATGCTGTTGAGGACCGCCCCCGCGATCTCGTCGCCGTCCCAGGCGATGACGAACAGGGACGGATCGAAGGTGGGCTCTCCCAGCCATTGCTGGAACGTGGCCTCCGAGTATTCGAAGCCGCCCCAGTGGTCCATGAACGCCTCCGAGTCCGCAGCAAACAGGCGCCGATACCCCTCCACGTCGGTGACGGGACGCATCTCCATCCCCTCGGGGAGTGGCGGCACCTCGATCTCGTCGAGGGTCGCGCGCACCATGTCGAAGAAATAGCGGACCGGGAGATAGCCAGCCCCGGACAGCAGTGCCACGGCACCCACCCGCAGATCGGGGGCAAAGGCCCCATAGACGCGCGGCAGGTCGTCGGAATGCTCGGCCGCGATCTTCAGCAGCCGCGCCTCGTTGTGGGCCAGGATCGCGGACCCGACCCCCTGCCGACGCCAGCGCGGGTCAACGTGTCCTCGCGTCCGGTACTCGCGCTTGCCATCGGTGGTCTCGACCCAGTCGACCCAGCCGTAGCCGGCAATCTCCTCGCCAACCGTCGCGACTGCGAGGTCGTGCGCAGGGTCGTAGTTGGCGCGTGCGGTCAGCAGCCAGCTGGCAAGTCCCGCCTGGCTGGTGCGCTCGTCAATCCCGTCGGCGGCGTTGGCGGCGTTCGCAACCCGCACGAACTCGGGGAGGTCCGAATCCCGGTGTGGCCGCATCCGGATGTCCAGCTGCGAGCGCATCACCTGGCCTCCATCGGCTTGCGATAGGCAGCCGATCGCCGATGGATCTCGAGCCCCGCACGCTCGTACAGCGCCAGCGCGCCCGATGGGTTGTCGCTGTCTACCCCCAGCGCCGCCTCGGTCATGCCGGCCTCCCGCAGACGGACGAGGGCACGGGCCACCAGGGCAGCACCGAGCCCGCGACGGCGCCACGCGCGACGCACGAAGACAGTCTCCATCCAGCCCCGGGCGATCCCGAAAGCCGCATTCTCGTCGGCGAAGATCGTGTTCGTCACCGCGCCTGCGATCTCGTCGCCGTCCCAGGCCGCGACCCACAGGGCCGGGTTGTGATTGGGGCGGGTGAGCCATGCCTCGAACGCCGTGTCGGAAGCGTCGAAGCCGCCCCAGTGGTCCTCGAAGGCCTCTCTATCGGCGTCCCACAGCTGCTTCTGGCTGGCGCGATTGGCGGCGATCGGTCGGATCTCGAGCCCCTCCGGCATCGGCGGCAGCTGGATCTCATCGAGGGTCGGACGCCGCATCTCGAAGAAGAAGCGGACCTGCTCGTACCCGGCGTGGGTGAAAAGCCGCACCTTCCGGACGTTCTCGTCGGCCGACCAGGTCCCGATCACGAGCGGCCGCTCGGTCGCGGTCGCGGGGTGCGTGCGGGCTCGCTCCTCCTGCCAGGCAAGGAGCCGGCGCCCGATCCCCTTCCCCTGCCAATCGGGGTGCACGTAGCCGCCGACGCGGAACTCACGGAGGCCGTCGCTCGTGTCCACCCAGCCGACCGAGGCGTACGCGACCAGCGCACCGTCCACCTCGGCCAGCACCACGTCCTGGCTCGGATCGAAGGTCTCGGTCGCATGACTGAGCCAGTTCTCCAGGTCAGCCGCGGTGGTGAGCTCGTCGATCCCGATCGCCGCGTCGACCGCACTGACGATCGGCGCCATGAGCGCGGCCGGTTCGGTGCCGCCCGGATGGACGCGGAGTGAGAGACCTGGGATTTCGGTAGGCATGGCTACCCCACTCGCTTCAGCTTGCCGGTGCGCTTGGCGTAGCGCTCGGCGCGTCCAAACGCCCAGAGGCCCAGCGGGATGAAGACGATCCCCATCAGCAGCAGCGGCCAGACATCGCCGAGCAGCGAGGTGATCCCCTGTCCGTCGATCAGCCCAGCACGGACGCCGTGCAGCACGTAGGTCGCCGGGCTGAAGTTCGAGAGGACCTGCATCCAGCCGGGGAGCACGTCCACGCTGTAATAGACGCCGCTGATCAGCAGCAGCACCGACTGCAGCACGAAGGTCATCTGCGCCCCGCGCTCGACGTACATCAGCGGCAGGATGGCCGTCATGATCCCGATCCCGATGAAGGAGACCGAGCCAAGCACCATGAAGACCGCGGCGGTCGCGAAGTTGGCGCGGGACAGGTCGAGCTCGAAGAACAGGGCGAGCACCACCAGCACCACCACCGTGTGCACGAAGCCGAACGCCACCGCGTACACGGTCGAGCCCAGCATCTGGGCATAGCGCCGCACGGGAGCCATGAACGTGTACTCCAGCGTTCCCTCCCAGCGCTCCCAGCTGACGGTCTCGGCGATGAAGCTGAAGACGACCGACAGGTAGTTCCAGAAGACGGCGCCGATCACCAGCGTCATCAGCAGCCGCGTGTCGCCCTGCCCCGCACCGATGAGCGACACGGCCAGGGCGCCCGCCACGGCATAGACCAGGAAGGCGACCTCCCAGCCCCAGTAGCGCTTCGTCAGGTTGAAGTTCCGCTCGACAAAGGCGAACGAGGCCTTCAGCTCGCGGGGCATGAGTGCCATCGGTTAGTCCTCGTCGTCCTTCTCTTCGTTGTCGCCCAGGTCGTCGTCAAGCGAGCGTCCGGTGTAGGTCATGAAGACGCTCTCCATGGTCGGCTCCAGCCCGCGCTCCTCGGCCACCTTGGCCTTCAGCGCCTCGGGGGTGTCCTCGACCACGATCCGGCCGTCATTGATGATCCCGATCCGGTCGCAGAGCCGATCCGCCTCCGCCAGGTCGTGCGTCGTCAGCACGATCGTGGCGTCATGCGTGTCCCGCAGCTCCTCGATGAAGGTCTGCACGTCCAGCTTGGATCTGGGATCCAGGCCGGTCGTCGGCTCGTCGAGGAGCAGCAGGGTCGGGCTGGTCAGCAGCGCCCGCGCGATCGCGACCTTCTGCTGCATCCCCCGGCTCATCTGCTCGAGTGGCCGGCCGAGCCGCTTCTCGCCGATCCCCAGGCGCGCCAGGATCGAGATCGCCTCCACTCGCGCGGCCTTTGGCTCCATGCCGTACAGCCTCGCGGCGTAGGCCAGGTTCTCGAACGGGCTCAGCTTCTTGAAGAAGGCAGCGTCCACGCTCACCCGGTTGATGACACGCTTGACCGCCATCTCGTCGCGCTCGATGTCGTGCCCAAACACCTCGACCCGTCCCGTGTCGAGCGTGAGCAGCGTGCTCACCAGCCGGATCAGGGTCGACTTGCCGCTACCGTTGGCGCCCAGCACGCCGTAGATCTCGCCCCGGCGGATCCGGATCGTGACGTCGTTCACGGCCATCACCGTCTTGCGCTTTCGCCGGCTTCCGACCACGAACTGCTTCGTGACGTGCTCGACGAGCAGGGCCGGAACGCCGTCGTCCGAGAGGACGCGGTGCGTGCG
>DATCQR010000113.1:0-4252 GCA_036569405.1 Candidatus Limnocylindria bacterium | reverse complement strand
CCCCAGGAGGCAGACGTCGGCGACCTGAAGGGAATCGTCGAGGCGCTGCACGCCGCGCTGGGCGCACTGCAACCTGCCTTTCAACCCGAAACGGCCGCCAAGCGCCATGCTCACCTCCATCCTGGGCGGGCGGCGCGCATCGTCGATCCAACTGGACACCCCTACGGTCACCTCGGGGAGGTCGCCCCGGCGGTGGCGGCCGCGTGGGACCTGCCCGGGCGGCCAGTCGTGGCCGTCATCAACCTGCCACAGCTGCTCGCCCTCGCTCCGGCCGAGGTTCGCGCCGCCCTGGTCCCGGCTGCGCAGCCGCTCGACCGCGACATGGCAGTAGTGGTGGATGCGGGGACACCGGTCGGTGAGCTGCTGCGCATCCTGCGCGCCAATGCAGGTCCGTCGCTCGTGTCGTCGCACCTCTTCGACGAGTACCGCGGACCACAGGTCGGAGAGGGGAAGGTCTCGTATGCGGTCGCTCTACGCTTCCAGCCGGAGGTCGCCGGCGACGAGCACACGGTCGAGCGCGCCATGAAGCGCATCCGGGGCGCGCTGCAGCATCACCTCGGTGCCCAGATCCGCTGAGGGCTGCTAGGCTTGCGGCCCCGAGGGAGGCACCGATGGATTTCCTGACGAAGCTGGGACCGATCGACCTGTTCGTCGTTGCGGCCCTGGCCGCTGGCGTCTTCGCTGGCTTCATGCAGGGGCTGGTGCGCTACGCGCTCAATATCGTGGCAGTGATCGTGGCGTTCATCCTCGCCGGGCTGCTGCGCGATCCATTCGACAACATCCTCGGCGGCTGGAACGTATTCGGCCCTGAGCTCCGGCTCCAGCTGGTCTTCCTGATCCTGTTCCTGGGATTCACGATCGCCGGCTGGTTCATCGTCCGCATCTTCTGGCGCGGAACCCGTCTCCCGATCGCAAAGCAGCTCGACGAGATCGGCGGCGCGGTGCTTGGCTTCGTGTTCGCGGCCCTCGCGATGGTCATGACGCTGGTGGTGATGGACACCTTCTTCCGAACGGCGCCGGACGCCGCGGTCAACTCGGCGGGCCTATTGAAGGGCTTCTACGAGGCGCTGGACTCATCGGTGCTGATCGACTTCTTCCGCGCCACCCTGATCCCAACCCTGGGGCAGGCCGCGCGGCCATTCGTGCCGTCCGACATCGGCGAGTTCCTGACGAAGCCGTGATCGCCGCGGCCTCAGTCGCCGCGATCGACGACCGCGCCTGGTTCGACCGCTCGGCAGCCGAAGTCGCGCCGGAGCTGCTCGGTGCCTTCCTGATCCACGACACGCCCGCCGGCCGGGTCGCAGGTCGGATCGTGGAGGTCGAGGCCTATCTGGGTCCCGAGGACCTGGCGGCGCACTCATCCCGCGGGCAGACGCCACGCAACGAGGTCATGTTCGGGCAGCCCGGGCACCTGTACGTCTATCTCGTGTATGGGATGCACCACTGCGTCAACGTGGTGTGCGGTCCCGATTCCAAGCCCGAGGCGGTGCTGCTGCGCGCTGCGGAGCTGACGCTGGGCGAGGGGCTGGCCCGGTCCCGGCGTGGTGATGTTCCGGCTGCCAGGCTTGCCGCGGGTCCCGGCAACCTCGCCTCCGCGTTCGGGATCGATCGCCGGCTGAACGGGGCCGACCTGCTGGTGGGGCCGGTGCGGCTCCAGCACGGGCGGCAGCCAGAGGCCATTGATCGCACCCCACGCATCGGCGTCGACTACGCCGGAGGCTGGACCGACCGACCCCTCCGCTACCTGATCCACGATGACCCGCACCGATCCCGTCGCTGACCCCATCGCGGGGGGCGCGGCGGATGAGGGGACACTGCGCGCGCTCGAGTTTGCGACCATCGTCGAAAAGCTCGCCGACCTGACAGCCTTCAGTCCGTCGCGTGAGCTGGCGGAGATGGCCCTGCCGCTCGCGGATGCGGTGCACGTTGGACTGCTCCAGGACCAGACCGATGAGGCCAGCCGGCTTCTGCTCGAGCAGTCGCAGGCGACCATCGGAGGTGCCCGCGACATCCGCCAGGCACTCGGGCGCGCCCGTCGCGGTGGGCGCCTGGCGCCGACCGACCTGCTCGAGATCGCCGAGACCCTGCGCGCCACCTCCGCCTTTGCGGCGCGCCTCATCGATTGGCGGGGCACGCACCTTGCATCGGTTCGCGACGACCTGGACGATGCGCCGCAGCTGCGCGCCCGGATCGAGCGCACGGTCGACGAGGCGGGCGAGATCCTCGATTCGGCGTCCGCCGACCTCGCCGCGTTCCGGAAGCGACTCCGCACCGCGCAGGACCGCGTGCGCGAGCGATTGAACACGATGCTGCGCTCCAGCACCCTGGCCGGGGTCATCGGCGAGGCAATCGTGACCATGCGCGGCGGCCGCTACGTGATCCCGATCCGGGCCGATGCGAAAGGGAAGCTCAAGGGCATCGTCCACGACCAGAGCGCGTCCGGCGCGACCCTCTACGTCGAGCCCCTGATGGTCGTGGAGCTCAACAACACCTGGACCCAGGCTTCACTCGACGCCGCCCGGGAGGAGGAGCGAATCCTCGAAGAGCTGTCCCGCGAGGTCGAGGCGGCTGCCGAGGCCCTGCTTGCGTCGCTGGCAGGACTGGCGCGCGCCGACGTGTGGATGGCACGGGCGCGACTGGGCCTGCAGCAGGACGCGGTGCGCCCTCAGCTCGATGACTCCGCCGAACTGCTTTCCGCACGTCACCCGTCGCTCGGGCCGGGGGCAGTGCCGATCGACCTGCGCATCGGGGAGCGGTTTGGCTACCGTGCACTGATCGTCACCGGCCCGAACACCGGCGGGAAGACGGTCTCGCTCAAGACGCTCGGCCTCCTCGCTCTCATGCACCAGGCCGGGCTTCGCGTCCCCGCCGCCGAAGGCGCGCGCCTGCCCGTGTTCGCGCGGGTGATGGCGGACATCGGCGACGAGCAGAGCATCGCCCAGTCGCTCTCCACCTTCTCGAGCCACCTGCGCAACGTGGTGCGCTTCGTGGCCTCCGCCGGCCCGGGAACCCTCGTCCTGCTCGACGAGATCGGGGCAGGAACGGACCCCACGGAGGGATCCGCCCTGGCGATGGCCATCGTCGAGCGGCTGCTTGCATCCGGGGCCATGGTCGCGGCCACCACCCACTACGCCGAACTGAAGGCGTTCGCGCAGGAGCATGTGCTGGTCACCAATGCCTCGGTCGCGTTCGACGTGGCGACGCTGCGACCCACCTATCGGCTGGAGATCGGCCTGCCCGGCAAGTCGCAGGCCTTCGCCATCGCCCAGCGCCTCGGCCTGCCGGCAGAGATCCTGGAGGATGCCCGGTCGCGTTTGGCGGCGGAGCACGTGAGCATGGAGGAGACCCTGGCCGCGATCGGCCGGGCCGAGGCCGAGCGGTCCGTGGAGCTCGACCGCGCCAGGGAAGAGCGCCAGGCGGCCACGAGCGACCGGGAGCGTGCCCGCAGCGGCGTGCAACGGGCTCGGGGCGAGGCGGCCCAGATGCTGGCCGACGCTCGAAGAGTCGCGGACGAGATCCTGTCCCGTGCCGAGCGCGAGGTCGAGGAGGTGCGGCGTGAGCTGACCCGCCAGCGCAACCTGCGGTCGCCGCGACGCAGAGCGTCGGCCGCCACCGACGCATTCGACGCCCTCACCGAACGGACGGCACGGACGCGCTCAGAGTCCGCGGGGACGGATGGAGCGCCCGCCGCGGTTGGGGGCGACACTGCCCAGCCGCGCGTCGGCCTGTGGGGTCGCAGTCGCACGCTGGGCACGGCGGGGCGGATCGTCGACGTCAGCGGTAGCACTGGGCGCGTGACCATGGAGACCGATGGGGCACGGGTCGTGATTCCCGGAGACGATGTCGAGATCGTGCCCGAGCCGATCGCAGGGCCGGCCCCGCGCGACGAGGAGATGGCGGAGCTGAAGCGCCGAGCGGCCAGCCGCATCGCTCCGCGGCTCGACCTGCGGGGAGAGCGCGTCGAGGCGGCGCTCGAGCAGCTGGGCGCCTACCTCGACGAGGCGCTCCTGGCCGGCCTGGACGAGGCGGTCATCGTGCACGGCGCGGGAACCGGGGCGCTGCGCCGCTCGATCCGGGAGTACCTGGCCGACCATGCCCGCGTGCGCGCCACGCGACCGGGCCGGCGCGAGGAGGGGGGCGACGGAGCCACCGTCGCCGAGCTCTAGGGGACCGGAGCTGCGGATGCGGGCGGCGGCGGCGGGGTAGGTATCGGGCTCGGCAGCGCAGTCGGAGTCGGCGCGGGCGTCGGCGC
>DATCQR010000112.1:0-9880 GCA_036569405.1 Candidatus Limnocylindria bacterium | reverse complement strand
GGCCACAGCAGCTGGCCGGTGCCGACGACTGGCGCGGCCCTCACGTAGACGGCCTTCGGAGCGGGCGGAGCTGGTGGTGGCGGTGGGGCAACCGGCGTGGGAAGCGGTGTGATGACCGGCACTTCGGCGCGTGCCCCGCGCTCTGGCATCGGCTGCTGGCTCTCGGGCTGTGGGAGGAGCTCGTATCGGATGGCCTGCTGCTCAAGGGACGCGGCGTCCGCTCCCTGCGCCACGGCGATGAGGCCGAACGGGAAGCCGCGGTGAGCGCTGCCGGTGGTTGAGGCTCCGGTCGTGGCCTGCACACCGACGATGACGGTCACCGCCATGAGGGCGAGCACCGCGAGATGCGAGACCGCTCGTGCGGTCGGTCGCTCGTCGGCCGCGCGGCGCGAAGGCCGTCGCTCATCGGGCAATACAGAAGCTCCCGCGGTTGCATTCCTTGGTTCTGTCGGTTGCCCGACCCCGCTCTTCCCGCCGGCACGGGCGACGACACCGGCCGAGAGTCGTGCGCACCGATGGTACCAGCGGCGCGAAGACGCGGTCAACCTTGCAACCCGCCCCATTCGGCTGCCGCTTGTAGTCCTATCGGAGTCCTATGGGCCTTCCGTGGAGAGCTGGAGAGGGGCCGATCCGAGGTCGTCGAGCGACGCCACGTCGTTGCCCAGCGTGACCCACAGCATCCCGCGCTCCGCGACCGGGACATCAAGCCTGAACACCAGCACGAACGATTCGCCCGGCGCAAGCGGAGGCACATCAAGGCCGATGTCGTCGAGCGCATCGGGGGCCTGGCGGAGATACGGCTCGCCGCTCGCCTCCCAGCCGGCGAGCACTCGAAGGTCGTCCGGCCAGGGCTCGGTCCCGGTGTTCGTCATCCGCAGCGGGACCCCGATCGACAGCTCGGCACGGCGCACTCCCGTGCTCCAGAACGGCGGTCCGCTGCCACCGACGGCGGTTGGCATGAGCCCTGCCTCGCCGAGCGGAATGAGCGCGTCGAAGCGCACCGCGAGCGGCCGATCGGCGAAGTACGCCTTGAGGCCGGTGGCGATTCCCTGCGCTGCCGCAGCCTGCCCGACGGGTGACAGCAGCAGGTCATGCTCGGCGGCCAGGGTGATGGAGCCGACCTCGGTCAGCACCGCGGGCATGAGCGCGCCACGCGTCGGCTGCGTGGTGGGATCCGGACGATCGGGGGTCGTCGCGAAGAGTGGCGGCGCGACGACGAAGAAGTTCACGGCGGAGATGCCACGGTCCTGGCGGTCATACGACGCGGCACGGTCCATCGCCCCAACCACGCCGTTCTGCACCTGCTGCGCGAGGTGCTGCGTGGCGCTCACCCCCCATGGGGTCTCATCGGTGTAGTAGGTCTGGGTGGCCGCGATCTCGAAGACGACGCCGTTCTGGGTGAGCGAGTTGATGTGGATGCTGACCAGCAGGTCGGCGCGCGCAAGGTTGATGAGGTCCAGGCGCGCCTGCAGCTCGTCGTGGGTGCGTGTCTTGCCCTCTGGATCGAAGCCAGTCTCCCCGTCGCCATTGACGTCGCGGAACGGCGGCCCGTTGCAGCCCAGGGCGGGATAGTCGTCACCGGCGAGGGCCACATCGGTCTCTCTGGTCATGACCACCGTGATGCCCTGCTCCTCGAGCAGGCGCTTCAGCTCGAGGCCGATGGCGAGGGTCATCACCTTCTCGCTGAACGCGGCACCTCGCTCCCGCGGGTCCGGCACGCCCCAGTCGAGGCAGCCGCCGTGGCCTGGGTCGATCGCCACCACGATGGCGTTGGGATTCGGCTCGTAGACCGTGCTTGACGAGCCGGGCGCCGGCACGATCTCACCGACGCCGGGGCTCGCGGTGATCGACGCTGACGGTTGCGCCGATTGCGGGACGCTGGGGCTCGGAACGGCTGGCCCGCAGGCGGCAAGCAGAAGGGCGCCCACCAGCAGCGCGGCGACCTGACGACGCGCGGACTCGAGCATGGGACGCGGCCGGGTCAGCGCTCGGAGGCTTCGACGCTCTTGCTGAGGGAGACGAGGAACTCGGCGTTGTTCGTCGTCTTGCCGAGCCGCTGCATCAGCAGCTCGATCCCCTCGTTCGGGCCGACCGCGGAGAGCATTCGTCGCATCGTCCAGATCATGCGCAGGGTGTTCTCGTCGAGCAGCAGCTCCTCGCGGCGAGTGCCGGAGCGGAGCACGTCGATGGCGGGGAAGATGCGCTTCTCCGACAGCTTGCGGTCGAGAGCCAGCTCCATGTTGCCGGTCCCCTTGAACTCCTCGTAGATGACGTCATCCATGCGCGAGCCCGTGTCGACCAGGCAGGTGGCGATGATCGTCAGGCTGCCGCCGCCCTCGATGTTTCGCGCTGCGCCGAAGAAGCGCTTGGGCGGGTAGAGGGCGATCGGATCCACGCCACCTGACAGCGTCTTGCCCGATGCCGGCAGGGCCAGGTTGTAGGCGCGCGCCAGGCGGGTGATCGAGTCGAGGAGGACCACGACGTCACGGCCCGTCTCTACCTGGCGCTTGGCGATCTCGAGGCACATCTCGGCGACGCGCGTGTGGTTCTCGGTCGGCTCGTCGAAGGTGGACGCGAAGATCTCGCCCTTCACGCTCCGACTCATGTCGGTGACCTCTTCCGGCCGCTCGCCGATGAGGGCGACCATCAGGACCGCCTCGGGATAGTTGTCGGTGATCCCCGCCGCGATGTGCTTCAGGACGGTCGTCTTGCCCGCCTTGGCCGGGGACAGGATCAGGCCACGCTGCCCCTTGCCGATCGGGCTGATCAGGTTGATGAGGCGCTGGGTCAGGTTCTTCTGGTCGGTCTCGATGTCGAACATCTCGTCGGGGAAGACCGGCACCAGCGTGTCGAAGTACGGGCGCCGGCGGGCGGTATCCGGGTCCACGCCGTTGACGGTGTCGACCCGCAGCAGACCCCAGTACTTCTCCTGGTCCTTGGGTGGGCGGGTCTGCCCCTCGACCTTGTCTCCAGTCCGCAGGCCGAAGCGACGGACCTGCGACGAGCTGACGTAGATGTCCTCGTTGGAGGGCATCACGCCGTGGCGGCGCAGGAATGCGAACCCCTCGTCCACGATCTCGAGGACTCCGGTGGCAATCCCCGGCTGCCCGTTCTGGTCGAGCCGTGGCTGCGCGGGGGTGAGCGGCACCACGTCGAGCAGCTTCAGGACGAGGTCGGAGTGCTCCAGCTCGTCGGCTCCCTCGACGCCCAGCTCACTGCCCAGCTCGCGGAGCTCCTCCAGGCTGCGCGCCTGGAGCTCGGCGAGGTTCCAGCCCTCATCGGTCTCATCGCCCTCGCGCGGGAAGGGGCCAGCGAAGATCGACGAGTAGCCGCCGGTCGCGTAGTTGTTGCGCCGGCCCTGGTAGACGGGGCGCGGCGCCTGGCGGCGCGGGCCTCCTCCGTCGGGTCTGCGTCGTGGCCGGCCGCGGCGCTGGGAGCGGGTTTCGTCGTTCATTGGGTGCCTGTAACCTCGATCAGAAGGGAATCTGGATAGCGAGCGCCGCATTCGGCCGAGGTTCTGCGGGAACACGCGTAAGCGTGTGGCTCTCGTCCGGGGGGACGCGCGGGCGGATGACCGGTCAAACCTTGCGGGTCCCTGCGCGAGTGGTGATGTTGGGCCCGCCGTAGCCGCTCATCTCACCGACGAGCTTGGCCCGAATCTGACGCACGACCGGTCGCCAGTCGAGCGAATCATACCCGAGATGCGCAACCACCTGTTCGGCAGTCCATTCCTGTCCCCGATTCCACGCTCGCTTCAGCGTGTCGCCGGCGGCCGCGGAGCGCCACCAGGTTTCGCCGTGGCGGGTGATGAGGTAATCGGTCAGCGCGGCGTCCAGCATTGAGCAGCGCAGGTAGGAAGCGGCATACATGCCGTCGTCGATGACCAGGTAGCGCTCCTCCGGCTCCCGCACCCCGGTCAGCAGCCCGGCCAGCCCGGCATAGGTGGCCCGATGCACCACCTCGTCGCCACCTCGATGCATGCGCAGCTCATGCAGGTGGCGCGCGGCCAGCGAGCGCAGCAGGACGAGGTGATAGAGCGAGAAGAAGTCGGCAAAGGAGGCGGCGTGCTCGGCCGGCATGCCGATCTCGGTGACAAGCCACTCGGGCTCGGCCAGCAGTCGCTCGAAGGTCATGGCGTAGCCCTCGGTCACGCTGGCGTCGCCCAGCTCGCGGAGCGACACCGGCAGGTCGGGATCGACGTGGAGGAAGTGCTCCAGGTGCCCTGCCTCGTGCAGCACGGCGCCGTAGTCATCCCACCCGCCGCGCGGCTGGATCACGAGGCGAACGTCGCGCGGGGCGTTGACGACCGCCACGAACGCGCGCGGCGACTTGTTCGGGCGCACCTCCACGTCCAGCGTTGCGCCGGGCTGGTCGCGCAGCTCGATGCCGAGGCCGCGCAGCGTCGAACCGAGGATCGTCAGGATCCGATGCCCGTCGAACCAGTTGTCCCACCCGCTTCCGCGCATCAGGAACCACAGGTCGGCGAGGCTCGCATCACCCTGCTCGATCTCGATGCGCGCCAGGTACCGTCGCAGCGCCGCGAAATAGGGCGTCTCCGATTCGTCCAGGAAGCCACGCAGCCCGACCGCCAGCTCGTCGGGGTCGAAGCCGCGGGTGACCTTGATCAGCTCGACGTAGTCGGTGTAGCCGAGTTCGCGGGCGAGGCCGCCGATCCGATCGAATCGCTGCCGACGGAGCGGGTTCAGGGCCTCTTCCGCCTCGAGGTATGAGGCGTAGAGGCCATTCCGTTCTGCGCGGCCGCTGATCTCGCTGATGCGGTTGCGAAGGCCCCGGTACGGGATCGACTCCCCTCGCCACATGACCACGGCGGTCGCCTCGGCGGTGCCGATGGCGTCAGTCAGCTCGGCGGTGGCTCGCTCGATGAACCCATTGGTGGCAGCGGCCAGCAGGGCGCGGTTGTGGCCTGTCTCCGGGCCGCCGGCCTCGAGGAGCCGCCGCAGGGCATCCACCACGGGACGGCTGAAGAGCAACGCATGCCGCTCGTAGATCGGCCCGAGGGCCAACTCGTCATGCAGGCCGGCGCCGTGCTGGTACAGCTCTTCCTCGCGCTCGGCGATGAAGGCCCCGAGGTCGCGCTCGTAGGCAGACCGGTCGAAGGCCGTCTTGCGGACGGCGACGGCGCGCGGGCTCATCGGCTCAGGGGTTGCCTTCGGCGACCGGGATCACCGCAGCCTCCGCCGTATCCGTGGTCGCTCCCAGGCCAAGTCGCGCGGCGGCGGCGCCGACGAAGTCGCGGAAGAGCGGATGTGGCCGGCTGGGCCTGCTCTTCAGCTCCGGATGCGCCTGGGTCGCCACGAACCAGGGGTGGTCGCGCAGCTCGATGTACTCCACCAGGCGATCGTCGGGCGAGACGCCGCTGAACCACATCCCAGCCTCCGAGAGGCGTTCGCGATACGCATTGTTGACCTCGAACCGATGCCGGTGACGCTCGTATGCGATCTCCGTGCCATAGGCCTCGCGCACCTTCGAGGATTCCTCGAGGCGGGCTGGATAGAGGCCGAGTCGCATCGTCCCGCCCTTGTCGGTCACATCGGTCTGGTCCGGCATCAGGTCGATGACCGGGTGCTCGGTGAAGACGTTGAACTCCGAGCTGTTGGCATCTTCGGTGCCGAGCGCCATCCGGGCGAATTCGATCACGGCGCATTGCAGTCCCAGGCACAGCCCCAGATACGGGACGCGCTGCTCGCGCGCCCAGCGGATTGCGCGGATCTTGCCCTCCACGCCGCGGTACCCGAAGCCGCCCGGGACAAGCAGCCCGGCAACCCCTTTCAGCTCGTCATCGACCTGCTCCTGCTCGATCCGCTCCAGGTGCTCGCTGCGGATCCAGCGCACCTTCACGTCGACGCGGTGATGCAGGGCGGCGTGCTTGAGCGCCTCGGAGACGCTGATGTAGGCATCCGGAAGCTCGGTGTACTTGCCGACGATCGCGATCTCGACCTCGGGACGCGGAGCGCGGATGCGAGCCACCAGCTCCTGCCAGTCGCGCAGGTCCGGCTCGCTGCCGGGGATCTCCAGCTCGCGGGTGATGAGCTTGCCGAGCCCCGCGCGCTCGAGCTGAATCGGCACCTCGTAGATGCTGTTCGCCGTCTTGAGCGGGATCACCGCATTGACGTCGACGTCGGTGAAGAGGGAGACCTTGTCGAGGATCTCGTCATCGATCGGCTCGTCGCTGCGCAGGATGATGACGTCCGGCTGGATCCCGATCCCGCGCAGCTCCTTGACCGAGTGCTGGGTCGGCTTCGTCTTCAGCTCGCCGGTTGCGCCGATCTGCGGAAGCCAGGTGACGTGCACGTACAGGACGTTGCGACGGCCGACGTCCTTGCGCATCTGGCGGAGCGCCTCCAGGAAGGGGAGGCTCTCGATGTCGCCGACCGTGCCGCCGACCTCGACCACCACCACCCCGTGCGAGGCAAGCCCGCTGGTCGCCACCGAGCCGGTGCCCTCCCGCGCAACGCGAGCGATTCGCTCCTTGATCTCATTGGTGATGTGCGGGATGACCTGCACGGTGCCGCCCAGGTAATCGCCGCGGCGCTCCTTGGCGATGACGCTCTGGTAGATCCGCCCGGTGGTGACGTTGCTCGCCTGCGACAGGTTCTCGTCGATGAAGCGCTCGTAGTGCCCGAGGTCGAGGTCCGTCTCCGCACCGTCGTCGGTGACGAAGACCTCGCCGTGCTGGTAGGGCGACATCGTGCCGGGGTCGATGTTGATGTACGGGTCGAGCTTGAGGATCGAGACCGGGATGCCGCGGGCCTTGAGGATGCGGCCGATCGAGGCGGCCGTGATGCCCTTGCCGAGCGAGCTGGTCACGCCGCCGGTCACAACGACATACTTCGGCATCGCTCGGGCTCCTCTGCCTGTGGCTCAAGCGCGCCTTCGAAAAGGAACACGCGAGCACCGGACGCCAACGCCGTACTCGGGAGGTCAGTCTAGCGCACCGATGCCATCGATGCCTGCTGCGATTCGCCTCATCCACCCCGCGCCGGCACTCGCCGTGGTCGCCCTGAGTGCCGCACTTGGCGCGATCCTCGCCACGCAGGCTGGCGTGCCGATCGGCGAGCGCTGGCTCTTCACGGTGCTGGCGGTTGCCGGCTCCCAGGTCTTCACCGGGGCGACCAACGACATCGCCGACCGCTTCCGCGATGCGACCGTCCGACCGGAGAAGCCGCTCCCTGCGGGTGAGCTCAGCCTGAATGCGGCGACCTGGATCGCCTCGATCGGGCTGGCCGTGCAGCTGGCCGCTTCGTGGCGCACCGGCGCCCTGCCGCTGGTGCTCGGAGCGGCCGCGTCGAGTTCCGCCCTCGCCTACAACCTGCTCCTGTCCCGGACGCCGCTCTCCCCCCTCGCCTACCTCCTCAGCTTCGGCCTGCTCCCGGCCTGGATCGCAGCCGGGGTCGGGATCCCCGTCGAGCGGGTGCTGCCCGCCATCCCGCTGGTCGCGCCGTTCGCGATGGCGGCGCACCTGGCCAACACGCTGCGAGACTTCGAGGCAGATGCCGCTGGCTCCTCGCGCAGCCTCGCGCAGGTGCTGGGCAGGCGGGCAAGCCGCCTGCTGGCGGCGGGACTGGCGCTGGGCGTCGGCCTGGGCGTGGGTGCTGCGCTGCTGATCGGCGGGCGAGCCTCGCCCGCGAGCGTTGCGCTGGGGCTGATCGGCCTGGTTGCCATCGCCGGCGGAACCACCAGCGAGCGCAGGCTCTGGTACGGAATCCTGCTGGCCGCCGTCTGCTGGACGGCGGCGTGGGCGCTGAGTACCGGCTAGACGGCGTCCTCGATCTCGAGGTCGTCCTCGTCGCCCTCCTCGGTCAGCTTGAGCCACACGAAGAGGCCGGCCAGGACGGTGAGCGGGATGATGATCATCGCGGCCAGGAGGGCCCCGATGGTGACGAACAGGATCTTGAAGAGCTTCATGCCACGGTCTCCCCAGGTGGCCCGGATTCAGGGGCCGGCTTGTTTCGCTGCATTGGTGCAGCCTCGATCATAGACATGATGTCGTCCTTGGTGAATTCGACCAGCTGATGGCCCGTGGGCGCGGCACCGGCCCCGAACATGAGCAGGCGCAGGACGAACGCTCCTCCCTGCTCGAAGAAGAACAGGTCGCGCGGGTGCTGCAGGTCGAGGTAGGCGCCGATCACGCGCATTGCGTGCTCGTAGTAGTTCGCGATCTCGGTGTGGGGCGTCCCGGGGGGCGCATCCGAGCGCTTGGCCCCGGCCACCTCCATCAGCTCGGCGACCTCGTCGTCCGGCAGCTCACGCGTGATCTTGACCAGGGTCATCTCGGATTCGGTCCGCGCGCCCGCCGCCGGCATCGCCATCCCCTGCAGGATGAAGCCCGCGTCGAGCTCCAGCAGCAGCAGCTCCTTGATCCGCTCGCGGTCCACGAAGGCGCCGATGCTGCGGAGCACCTCTTCCCAGTCCTGCCGCGGGCTCCCCTCGTAGATCCGCATGCGACCTCCCTCTGATGTGTCGCGGCCCGTTGCGGGCTGACTGGCAGGATAGCAGCCGCTGTATGCGATTCCTCAGGCGATGCCGGTCCGCATCCGGGCGAGGGCGACGGCCAGTCGGGCGGCTGTCCTCGCGTTGTTCACGATCAGACCGATGTTGGTGCGAAGCGCGCGGCCGTCGGACAGCTGGGCGACCCGGCCGAGGAGGAACGGGGTCACCGCGCCGCCGCGAATCCCCTGCCGCGCAAGGTCCGCATTGGCGAGGTCGAGCCAGGACGCAACCTCGTTCGAGGGGATGGCCAGGTCGGCGGGGGGAGGCTGGACGAACAGGATGCCATGCGACCCGTCGATGGCCAGGTGGAGGGCCAGCACCGCGGCAGCCTCAGCGGGGCCCTCCACCCGATGTGCCAGGCGGAGCCCCGAGCCGGCGCTGTAGAAGGCGGGAAGCTCGTCGACGCCCAGCCCGATGACCGGCACGCGTCGCGTCTCCAGCAGCTCCAGGGTGGCAGGCAGGTCGAGGATCGACTTCGCGCCACTGCACACGACGGCGACGCGAGTGGCGGCCAGCTCGTCGATATCACTGCTGACGTCAAAGGTCGTGGCGGCGCCGCGATGCACGCCGCCGATCCCCCCGGTGGCCAGCACGCGTATGCCGGCCATGGCGGCGATCCGAACGGCGGCGCTGACGGTGGTCGATGCCAGGCCCCCGGACGCGAGAACCGGCGCAAGGTCGCCCGACCCGGCCTTGGCCGGATCATTCCCCGGGTCCGCCAGGCGCTCGAGCACGGCCGGCGGGACCCCAACCAGTAACTTCCCGGCGTCGATCGCCGTCGTCGCCGGCACCGCCCCCTCCTGCCGCACGACGCTTTCACACGCCTGCGCCGTCTCGAGGTTCTGCGGCGACGGCAGTCCCTGCGCGATGAGGCTCGACTCGAGCGCCACCACCGCACCACCTGTGGCGATCGCTTCAGCGACCTCGTCCGAGATCGAGAGAAGCGTCGACGCGCTCATCGGGTCGTCGACTCCGCTGCCGTCCTTCCCTGCGCTCCGAGCACGCGGGCGGCAAGGGCACCGTCCCGGGCACCACGCTCCATCGCCTCGCGGAGGGTGGGAACGGCGGGTGGCCATGTTGCCTCGAGCAGGAACAGGATCAAGGCCGCGAGGTACGCGTCGCCGGCCCCGGTGGCGTCCAGCATCGGCGTCGTCTGTTCGACCGCAGGCACCGACAGGGCGAAGCCAGGTCCCGCCGCCGACGAGCCCGCAGCGCCACCTGTGACGACGGCGATCAGCCCGGGCAAGGCCCCAGCCACGGCATCCGCAGCGGCGGCCAGGGATGGGAGCGGCCGATCGAGCAGCGCCGCCGCCTCATCCCGGGACAGGACCAGCAGGGCGACTCGAGCGGTCGCCAGGCGCGCCCGGAC
>DATCQR010000111.1:0-5276 GCA_036569405.1 Candidatus Limnocylindria bacterium | reverse complement strand
GCTCATCTCGCTGATCGTGTTCGGGCTGTCGCTGCTGCTGGTGCTCGGCTTCAAGACCGGCGCCGACGGCTTCCAGTTCGAGGAGCGCGCGTCGTGGATCCCGGCGTTCGGGATCAACTACCACCTTGGCGTCGACGGCATCTCCCTGATCCTGGTGCTGCTCACGACCACGCTGACGTGGATCAGCATCCTGGCCAGCTTCTCGCCGATCCAGGACCGGGTGAAGGAGTACATGATCTCCTTCCTCGTGCTCGAGGTCGGCATGCTCGGCGTCTTCCTTGCGCTCGACCTCTTCCTGTTCTACATCTTCTGGGAAGTCGTGCTGGTGCCGATGTACCTGATCATCGGCATCTGGGGCGGGCCCAACCGCATCTACGCAACGATCAAGTTCGTCCTGTACACGCTCATCGGCTCACTGCTGATGCTGGTGGCGATCCTTGCCACCGCCTTTTCCTACCAGGCCGCGACCGGCAGCTGGAACGGCGCCTTCGACTACCTGACGCTGCGCGGCTTCGGCTTCGACGGCACGCTCCAGATCCTGGCGTTCCTTGCCTTCTTCCTTGCCTTCGCCATCAAGGTCCCGATGTGGCCGTTCCACACCTGGCTCCCCGATGCGCACGTCGAGGCGCCGACCGCCGGCAGCATCATCCTGGCGGGGGTGCTCCTGAAGCTGGGCGGCTACGGCTTCCTGCGCTACTCGCTGCCGCTGGCCCCCGACGCGGCGGTCGCCTTCGCCCCGATCATCATCGGCCTGGCGGTGGTGGCCGTCCTGTACGGGGCCATGGTCAGCATGGTGCAGCCGGACCTCAAGAAGCTGATCGCCTACTCATCGGTCAGCCACATGGGCTTCGTGATGCTGGGCGTCTTCGTCTTCAATACGCAGGGGTTGCAGGGCGCCGTGTTCCAGATGATCAGCCACGGGGTGACGACGGGAGCACTCTTCCTGCTGGTCGGCGTCATCTACGAGCGGACACACGACCGCCAGATCGCGCACATGGGCGGGCTCAACGGCCGCCTGCCGCGCTACGCGGCGATCTTCGGGCTGTTCACCTTCGCCAGCATCGGGCTGCCCGGGCTGTCGGGGTTCATCGGTGAGTTCCTGGTCGTGCTGGGCGCCTTCCAGTACTCCGGCTGGGTCGCCGCCGCCACGATGCTGGTAGTGATCATCAGTGCGGTCTACATGCTGTGGATGTTCCAGCGCGTCTTCTTCGCCGTCCCGTCGGACTGGATGCGTCGCTTCTGGCCAACCCTGACCGACATGACTCGCAATGAATGGCTGGCGCTGACCCCGCTCATCCTCCTCGTGGTCGGGCTTGGCGTCCTGCCCGGTCCCGTCCTCGACGCGATCTCGGCGCCGGTGCAGCGGATCCTGGACGTCGTGAACGCGTCGCCCGGGCTCACCAGCTGGAGCCTGCCGTGGTAGATGACCTGTCCGCGATCCTGCCGGAGCTGGCGCTGACTGCGCTGGTCCTGGCGGTGCTCACCACCGACCTCTTCCTGCGGCACGAGGACAAGTGGCTGCTGACGCCGATCACGGTGATCGGCCTGGGCTTCGTGGGTTATGCCTGCTGGACCGTGTGGGGCGTCAACCAGACAGTCTTCGCCGGCTTCTACCGCGTCGACGACCTCTCGGTCTTCTTCAAGGTCGCCACCATCGTGATCGGCATCCTGGCCGCACTCTTCGCGCCCTCCTACCTGGCGCAGCGGAAGCTGCCGCTCGGCGAGTTCAACGTGATCCTGCTCTTCAGCCTAAGCGGGATGTTCGTCCTCGCCTCGTCGAGCGACCTGATCACCCTCTTCATCGGCCTGGAGCTGATGGTGATGCCGGCCTACCTGCTGGCGGGCTTCCACAAGACGGACCGATACAGCAACGAGGGCGGGCTGAAGTACTTCCTGCTCGGCAGCTTCGCCAGCGCGATCCTCCTGTTCGGGATCAGCTGGACCTATGGCCTGACCCACTCGACCCGCCTGTCGGAGATCGGTGGCCTGCTGACCGATGGCGGTGCTGCCGGCCTGATCGCGATCGCCATGCTGACCGTCGGCTCGACCTTCAAGGCCGCCGCCGTGCCGTTCCACTACTGGACCCCGGACGCCTACCAGGGCGCACCGACCCCGATCACCGGCTTCCTGTCGGTCGGGCCCAAGCTCGGCGCCTTCGCGCTCCTGGTCCGCGTCTTCGGTGAGGGACTGGGGCTGAGCGGCGCCGACTGGTACGGGGTGATGGCGATCCTGGCGGTGCTGACCATGACCGGCGGCAACATCGTGGCACTGGCGCAGACGAACGTGAAGCGGATGCTCGCCTACTCGAGCATCGCCCACACCGGCTATATCCTCGCCGGCCTTGCGGCGTTCGCCCACGCCACCGACCCCGCCGTCCGGACCCAGGGGATCGAGGCGATCCTCTTCTACGTCCTCGGCTACGGGGTGATGAACATCGCGGCCTTCAGCGTCGTCGGCATGCTGCAGCGCGACCCGCGCAGGTTCGGCGGACTGTCGGCCTTCGCGGGGCTCGCGGGACGCGCGCCTGCCCTGGCCGCGGCGATGGCCGTCCTGCTCCTCTCCCTGACCGGGATCCCGCCGACGGTGGGCTTCTTCGCCAAGCTGTACGTCCTCGTCGCGACCGTTGATGCGGGTCTCGCGTGGCTGGCCGTGGCGATCGCCCTGAATGCCGCGCTGGCGGCCTTCTACTACCTGCGCGTGATCGTGTACATGTACATGCGCGAGCCGGAGGCCGATCCGGCGCCCATCGACCGCTCGCCGCTCACCGCCTTCGCGCTCGCCATCTCGGTGGCAGGCGTGCTGCTGCTGGGCCTCTTCCCGGACCCGATCATCAGCTTCCTGCGGGCCTCGGCTGCCGGACTGCTCTGACCGACGAGCGGCTAGACTCGGGCCGATGAAGGCCTCCTCCGCGCCGGGAATCGTGCTGCCGCTGCTCCTGGCCGTGATCGGCGCCTCCCTCATCGTGGCCGGGCGGCTGCCGGTCGATAAGCCCGGAACCAGTCTGCCCGGGATCCCGGACCAGAGCGAGGTCGCGGTGGCCACCCCGACGCCCGGGCCCTCAGTCTTCACGCCAGAGCCCACCCCGTCGCCCACCCCCATTCCCGACAGCTGGGTGGCGGTCCAGCTGGAGGTGCCCTCGGTCGAGTTGAACGTGGCGGTCAGGCACGCCGTGCCCGGGCAGTGCGACTTCCCGCCAGAGGACGGGGCCTACGTCCTGTGCCAGAGCTCAGAGCCGGGGCGCGGCGCGAACAGCTACATCGTCGGCCACGCGCTGCAGCACCTCTTGAAGCGACTCTGGAACGTCGTGCTGGGCGCCGAGGTCAAGGTCCTCATGTCCGACGGGGTCGTGCTGCACTACGTCGTGACCGAGATCCACCCGAACGTCAGCTGCCCGGACAGCCGGGCGGATCCCATGCCAAACCCGCCGCTGGCGCTGCAATACGCCAGGCCTGGCTGCCCCGGCGCCGAGTGGTCACGCAAGACCGACCACGAGCGGCTGACGCTGCAGACCAGCCAGGGATTCAACCGCAACTGGGGCGAGCTGGTCGTCATCGCCGAGCCGCTCTTCTAGCGCGCGCGGCGCCGACCCTCCACCAGCAGGGCCGGGATCAGGGTCAGCGCCGCCACCGCCAAGGCGATCTGGAAGACGAGGCGCAGGACGTCGGCGGCCTCTCCACGCGACCAGGTCTCCAGCAGATCGACCAGCGCCAGGCTCGACCGCGGGTCGACGCCCGCGAACTCGGGGTGCCCAAGCGTGGTGACCAGCGCGTCGCGGTGCGGCGGGTCATTGATGAGGGCCGTGAGCTCGTCGATCCGGTTCTGGCCGATGCTGGTCAGCAGCGCCAGGCCCACGCTCATGCCGATCGTGCGCGTCACCTGCAGCATCGCGCTCGCCACTCCATAGGCCGATGCCCCGGCCGCCTCGACAGCCGCGGTGGCCCGCGGCGAGACGGTCAGCCCGAAGCCGGCCCCGAAGATGGCCAGGTCCCGCTGCAGCCGCCCGATGTCGGTATCGACCCCCCAGCCCGTGGCGAACCAGAGGCCGATGATGGTCAGCCCCACCCCGACCACGGCCGTGAGCCGCTGGCCGACCAGGCCGGATCCCAGCCCACCGGCCACTGCACCGATCGCGATGGCGAGGGTCAGGGCGGTGAGCGCTGCCGCGGATCGGTCGGCGCCGGCATTGAGCACGCGGTTGACGAAGACCGGCCCGCCGATGATGGCCGTGGCCAGGGTGTAGCCGGTGAGCAGGCTCACCCCATTCGATGCCGCGAAGCGTGCGTCGGCGAAGAGGCGCGGGTCGACGAGGGGCGCCGCCTGGCGCAGCTCGCGCACCACGAAGATGCCCAGGCACAGCGCCGAGGCCGCCAACCCGCCGAGCACCAGCGGGTCGTCCCAGCCCCGCTCGCCGGCGAGCGATAGGGCTCCCACCCCGGCCACCAGCGCCAGTGATGCGAGCAGCCCCGCCGCGAGGTCCAGCCGACCGCGGGCTCGGGGCGTCTCGACTCCCCCGGCCACCACGTACAGCAGGAGCAGGACCACCAGGCCGACCGGCACGTTCAGGAAGAAGATCCACTGCCAGCCGACCACGTCGAGCCCAGGGATAGGGAGCGCCACGTTGAGCAGGACCCACGCGCCGTAGGCCGGGCCAACCGCCATGCCCACGAATGTTGCCGCCCCCTCGACCCCCAGCGCGATTGATCGCGCCCTGCCGGCGAATAGATGGCTGGCCAGCGCCATCGAGAGCGGGACGAGGGCTCCGCCGCCCAGGCCCTGCACCACGCGCGAACCGATCAGCCAGGTCAGGCCCGCCTCAGGGCCCGCGATACGCGACAGCCCGGCACCCAGGCTGCCGAGGCAGAAGAGCGTCAGGGCAAGCAGGTAGAGCCGGCGCGCGCCCCACAGGTCGGCGGCTCGCCCGGCCAGGGGCATGGCCACGATGTAGGCCAGCAGGTAGCCGTTGACGATCCAGCTGGCGCGGCCCAGATCGGCCCAGCCGCCGAAGTCGGCCACGATCGAGGGGAGCGCGATGACCACCACCATCAGCTCCGCGCCTCCGAGGAAGACACCGAGGGAGGCCACCGCCAGGATCCCCCAGGCGGACAGCCTCACAGATCGCTGCGCTCGAGCCCCGCCCCGGCCAGGACCAGCAGAACGGCCGCCGCCGCCAGAGCTGCCCCCGCCGACTGGAGCGCTCCGGCCACCGGGCGAACGGCGGACTCAATGTGGGTGAGCAGGCCGAGGCCCCCGACCGGGAGCGGAAGCGAGCTCAGCGG
>DATCQR010000110.1:0-6925 GCA_036569405.1 Candidatus Limnocylindria bacterium | reverse complement strand
GCGTGACACCGAGGAGCTCGAGCGCGGACTTATTGGCACCGACGTACCGGCCCGTTGCGTCCAGGCTGAGCACTGCCTCAGCGGCGTGACCGGTGGTCGACGGCATTTGGCTGGTCACCTCACGGAACAAGTTCTGCAATCGGTCTGACACATTCGCCGTCAGCCCGAGGATGCCAATGTCTCATATGTCGTCTGTACGCTTTTGGACATACGACAAGGAGACAATAGGTCGTCATGCGAAGCAACTCCCATCCTGACGCGCCGACCGTCGATCCTCGAGCCAATCACCTGCTGCGTGGGTTGACGGACGAAGAGTTCGCACGCATCCATGCCGAGCTCGAACCGGTCCGCCTCGAGCGCTCCGCGGAACTGGAGTCGCCCAACGAGAGGATCGAGTTCGTCTACTTCCCAACGAGCGGCGTGGCCTCCATCGTGGCGCTCGAGGAGGGTGGCGAGTCGGTGGATACCGCCATGATCGGGCGGGAGGGGATGACGGGCCTGCCGGTCTTCCTGGGCACCGGGCAGTCGCCCGTGCGCACCATCGTGCAGGTGCCGCTGACGGGCGTCCGGATGCGATCCGAGGTGCTGGTGGATGAGCTGCGCCGTGGGGGGACGCTAGTGCGAATGCTGCAGCGGCATGCCCAGGTCGTGATGGTGACGATGGCGCAGCTGATCCTGTGCAATCGCATGCATCGGCTGGACCAGCGAGCGGCCCGCTGGCTGCTCCAGGTGGACGAACGCGTCGACGAAAAGCCGTTCCACGTGACGCAGGAATTCCTGGCCCAGATGATCGGCGTCAGGCGTCCCGGCCTGTCCGTGGTGATGCGCCAGTTCAAGGACGCGGGTCTCGTCAACTATGCGCGGGGCCAGATCAGCATCGCCAACCATGAGGGGCTGGCTGAGAAGTCATGCAACTGCATCAACGTCATTGCCACCGAGGCTCGACGCCTCCGCGACCTTGAGCGCGCGATCGACGCCGCAAGCTAGTCACCGTTGCGGTTCAGGCCATCTCTCCAGCGCGCCGACGGTCACATCCCCGGGATCGTGAACTCCCCTTCGGTAACGTCCGGGGAGGGAGGCGGACTGAAGTCCACCGCCTCGTCGAAGTTGCTGAAGCTCAGAGTGGCCTTGATGGTGCCGACCGTCGTGCTGTCGACGCTCGTGGAGACCTCGGTCAGCCACAGCTTCTCGCGATCGAAGAGCAGGTTGATCACCATCGCGTCGCCGAAGACCGAGGAAGGATCCATCGAGGCCGCCGCCCCGGCCGTCTTCATCAGGGCCGATGGCACGGTCACGCTGACTTGGTAGCACTGGCGGTCACCGCAGGCAACGTCGGCGAGCTTCTTGGTCACGACGCCTTCGGTCGCAAGTGCCTCCTTGACCTTGGCGACCATCGCGACTGGATCGAGTGATGCGGACGGAGAAGGGCTGCCCATCACGTCGTTCGCCTGGTGGAACCACTTGGTGCCGCCCAGGCTCGTCCTGTACCACACGTCCTGGCCGATGACGATCGCGTCCGCAGTCAGGTTGAGGAAGGCAGGCACCGCCAATGTCGCGCGGAGGCTCTTCGCCTTGAGGTCGATGTCGGCCTCGAGCTTGGTCGCATTGAGGCCGAACGAGCCACCGCCGTTGGGTACCTTGAAGGTCCCATCCAACGCGAGCGACACGTGGAGGCTCTTCAGGTTGGCGGTGGCGTCGAGGCCCTGGCCGATGATGTCAACGGGATCGGTGATCCCCGGCGTGCTCTGGCATGCAACCAGCACAGCAAGCATGGCGACCACGAGCGGCGCGAATCTTCGGAGCACGTCCAGCCCCTCCTGAAATGAATGAGTTCGCGAGCAGGATACGCCGCTTCGGCTGCGCACCAGCGTAGACCGATGGTCATGGGCCACTCGCCGCGCCCGCCCGGTCGACTACCGTAGGTTCCATGCGTCGCGTGCAACGGACCGCACAGATGGCCGCCACGCCGGCCGAGGTGTACGCGTTCCTGGCCGAGCCGGCCAACCTGCCGCGCTGGCAGGCTGGCATCGTGGCCGCCGAGCGCACCTCTCCACCGCCCACTGCGGTCGGCTCCACGGCGCGGGTCGTGCTGGAGCTGATGGGCCAGCAGGTGACCGCCGAGATCACCGTGCGCGAAGCTGAGCCGGAGCGACGCCTCGCCCTCGCCAGCAGCGTGAGCGGCATGGGGATCGTGGCCACTCTCGACCTCGTGGCTCACGACGGCGGCACGGAGATCACGCTCGCGTCGGAGGTCCGCGCCGAGAACATCTTCATGGCGCCGCTGGAGCGGATGGTGACCGATGCCGCCGAGCGCGACCTCGATGCCAGCCTCACCCGCCTGGAGGCCGCGCTGGCCTTGCAATGAGGCATTCCAGGAACCCTGCGCTATACTCCCGCCCGAACGCGTTGACGCGGGAGCACTAGGCGTCAGCCTCGATCCGCAGCGAGCCGGGAGGGTGCAAGCCGGCGATCGCAGGGACCCCGAACTCACCCGCTGAGCAGCCGGCAGCACCGGCCGGGATGGCGTCCGATAGCAGCGCCGATGAGTGGACCGATCGTGGGGTTGTAGCTCAGCTGGGAGAGCACCTGCATGGCATGCAGGGGGTCGGGGGTTCGAGTCCCCCCAGCTCCACCACCCCAATCGGTCAAGTCAGAGTGGTACCGCGAAGGCCCCCCTTCGTCACTGACGAGGCGGGGGCTTTGTCGTACCCGAGCAAGGAAGGCCGATGAGGATCAAGTGGCCGGCATGACGATCACCGAGGCCCAGCCGCGGACGGCCAAGGATGGCCGGCCGTGGACGCTGCGCCCGGCACGCCCGACCGATGCGCGAGGGCTGGCGAGCCTGTTCGCGGAGGTGCGCCGCGAGGGACGCTGGCTGGTGACGCCCGCCTCGGCGGTGAGCCAGCCGTCGGAGGCCTTCTACATCGGCGAGATGATCCGCGACTCGAGCAGCCTGGCGCTGGTGGCCGAAGCCGACGGCGACGTCGTCGGCAACGTCCTGGTCAGCGTCGAGCGCAGCGTGGTGAGCGACCATGTCGGCACGCTCTCGATCTGTGTCAAGGATGGCTGGCGCGAGGTGGGGATCGGCTCGGCGCTGGTGGAGGCGGCCAAGGCCTGGGCGGCCGAGGGTGGCCTGGCCAAGGTGGCGCTGGGCGTCTTCCCCGACAACGATCGGGCCATCGCCGTGTACGAGCACGCCGGCTTCGAGCGCGAGGGTCTGCGCCGACGCCAATACCGCGTCCCCGGTGGCGAGTATCGAGACGAGCTGCTGATGGCCTGGTTCCCACCAGAAGGTGACCGAAGGTGACCCTCGAGCCCGGGAGCCTCGACGCGTACTTGCCCGATTACCCGGATGCGTTGTTCGAGCTCTTGAGCCGGGAACTGAGCTTGCCGGAGCGCCCGCTGGTGGTGGATGTCGGCGCCGGCACCGGTCGCGCCTCGCTGGCAATGGCACGGCTGGGCTGGCACGTCACGGCGGTGGAGCCCGATGGACCAGCACTCGACGTGCTCAGCGCTCGCGCTTCGAGGGAGGGGCTGGAGGTGGCCACCATCCAGGCCACCGCGGAGCAGACGGGCCTCCACGCGGCGAGCGTCGACCTGGTGACGGCCGCACACGCGTTCCACTGGTTCGTCAAGCGGGCGGCCCTGGCCGAGATGGCTCGCATCACCCGCCGGGGCGGCGGCGTGGCGCTGTTCTGGAACGTACGCGACCGCGAGCGGTCGCCGTTCGTCGCCGGCTACCAAGACCTCCTCGACCGCTACGGCGTGGCGAAGCGTCTATACCTCGAGGCGGAGCGCGCGAGCGGGCGTGCCACGCGAGAGGCGCTCGCCGGCGCGGAAGGCTTGGGCTCACCGCGCCTCCATCGGGTGTGGCACGACATGTCGATGCGACCCAACGACTTCCTCAAGATCAGCTTCGCGCCGGCGTTCGTGCGCGTCTTCTCTTCCGAGCGCCAGGATGCCTTCCGCACCGAGGTCGTCGAGCTCCTTGCCCATCACGGCTTCGACGGCGAGGCGCCGGTCACCATCCCCTATCGCATCGACTGCTGGATCGCCACAAGGAGCACTCCATGACGACGGAGACGACCGACAACCCGGCCGCCCGTGGGCGGAGCTTCGACGCCTGGGCGGACGAGTACGACCGTTACCGACCGACGTACCCGGAAGCCCTGTTCGCGCACATCGCCCGAGAGCTGAGACTCCCGCGGCGCCCGCACGTGGCCGACCTGGGCGCGGGAACCGGCCGGGCGAGCATCGCGATGGCCAGCATCGGCTGGCGCATCGCTGCCGTCGAACCCGGCGAGCCGATGCTGGATGTCCTCCGTTCGCGGGCCGTTGAGGACGGCCTGTCGGTCGAGACGGTTCAGGCAACCGCCGAGGCGACCGGGCTGGACAGCGCGGCGTTCGACCTGGCCACGGCGGCACAGGCCTTTCATTGGTTCGACAAGCCTGCTGCCCTGACGGAGATCGCCCGCATCGTCCGACCAGGTGGCGGCGTCGCCCTGTTCTGGAACGTGCGTGACGAGGAGCGCTCGCCGTTCGTTGCCGACTACCACCGCATCCTGGAGCGCTATGGAGGTGTGGCCGAGGGTAGGTACCTCCAGGCTGGGCGCTCGTCGGGACGCTCCGAGACCCGCGAGGTGCTCGAGGCGGCTGAGGGATTCGATGAGCCGCACCTTCACGAGCTACATCACGAGCTGCCGGCAACCGCAGAGGGATTCATCGGCATGGCGTTCACGGCCTCGTACGTCCGTGCGCTCGAGCCGGAGGAGCAGGCTCGCTTTCGAGCCGAGACGCTCGACCTGCTGGCGCGCCACGGACATCGCGGGGATGAGCCGTTCTTGGTTCCCTATCGAATCGACCTGTGGATCGCACGAAGGAGCGTGACATGACCGAGCGTGGCGAGCGGTTCGATCCGAGGACGTACGAATCCGGGTGGCGGGAGCGGTGGGCTGCCGACGACCTGTATCGGGCCGATGACGACGACCCGCGGGAGAAGCACTACCTGCTGACCATGTACCCGTACCCGTCGGGGGACCTGCACATCGGGCATTGGTATGCGGCCACCGGACCGGACATCGTGGCGCGCATGCGCCGCATGCAGGGCCTGAACGTCATGTTCCCGATGGGCTTCGACTCGTTCGGCCTGCCGGCCGAGAACGCGGCCATCGACCGTGGCGTGCATCCCTGGGAGTGGACCGAGGCGAGCATGGATCGGATGCGGACCCAGTTCCGCTCGATGGGCTGCATGTTCGACTGGTCGCGCGAGGTGGTCACCAGCGACCCGTCCTACTACCGCTGGACCCAGTGGCTGTTCCTGCAGTTCTTCAAGGCCGGGCTGGCGTATCGGGCTATGGCGCCGGTCGACTGGTGCCCCAAGGACCAGGTGGTCCTGGCGCGCGAGCAGGTGGAAGGCGCCGATCGCCACTGCTGGCGCTGCGGCACGCCGGTCATCAAGCGCGACCTGGAGCAGTGGTTCTTCCGCACCACTCGCTACGCGGACGAGCTGTTGGACTTCAGCAAGATCGATTGGCCGGAGCCGATCCGCCTGATGCAGACCAACTGGATCGGTCGCAGCGAGGGCGCCGAGATTGACTTCGCGGTGGAGGCCGATGGCGTCGCGCCGATCCGCGTCTTCACGACCCGTCCCGACACCATCTTCGGGGCGACCTTCATGGTCCTGGCTCCGGAGCACCCTGCCGTCGCGGCGCTCACACCCGCTGACCGACGTGCCGAGGTCGAGGCCTACGTGGCCGCGGCCCGACGCGAGACGGAGATCGAGCGGATGGGCACAGAGCGCGAGCGGAGCGGCGTCTTCATCGGTGCACATGCGGTCAACCCCATGACCGAGGAGCGGATCCCGATCTGGATCGCCGACTACGTGCTGCCAACCTATGGGACCGGGGCGGTGATGGGCGTCCCCGCCCACGACGAGCGCGACTACGCCTTCGCGACCAGCTACCAGCTGCCGATCCGCTACGTCGTGGTCCCGCGGGACGGTGGGCAGCCGGAGGGCGAGGCCTTCCTGCCGCATACCGACGACGAGGTGCTGGTCGACTCCGGCGAGTTCACGGGCATGGCGGCGTCCGACGCGATCGCTGCCATCACGGAGGAGCTGTCCGAGCGTGGCCAGGGAGCGGCGGCCATCACCTATCGCATCCGAGACTGGCTGATCAGCCGGCAGCGCTACTGGGGCGCACCGATCCCGATCGTGTACTGCGACGAGCACGGCCCGCAGCCGGTGCCGGAGGACCAGCTGCCGGTGCTCCTGCCGCGCGACGTCGACTTCGCCCCCACCGGGGTCAGCCCGCTGCAGTCCCATGCCGAGTTCCTGAACGCCTCCTGCCCGGTGTGTGGCAAGCCGGCGCGCCGCGAGACCGACACCATGGACACCTTCGTCGACTCGTCGTGGTATTTCCTGCGCTATTGCTCGCCCCACGACGAGACGCGGGCGTGGGACCCGGAGGCGGTGATGCTCTGGATGCCGGTCGACCTCTACACCGGCGGCGCCGAGCACGCCGTCTTGCACTTCCTGTACGCCCGCTTCTTCACCAAGGCCCTGCGCGACATGCAGCTGCTCGACTTCGACGAGCCGTTCAGCGCGGTGCGCAACCAGGGACAGATCCTGGGCGCAGACCACCATCGCATGAGCAAGTCACGCGGTAACGTGGTCAACCCCGACGACCTGACCTCGCGCTTCGGCTCGGACACCGTCCGCTGCTTCCTGATGTTCATCGGACCCTGGGACCAGGGCGGGCCGTGGAATCCCTCGAGCATCGAAGGGGTCCATCGCTTCCTGGGCCGCGTCTGGGCGGTGGCCCAGGCGACGGGCGGGGGCCATCCCCGGCGGATCCCGGGCATGGCGGTTGACAGCCAGGGCGGATGGCCGCCCAGCAGCGGAGAGGTGCCGAGCCAGGAGATGGCC
>DATCQR010000109.1:0-2148 GCA_036569405.1 Candidatus Limnocylindria bacterium | reverse complement strand
GCGGCGGCGCAGGTGCTCATCTACCTCGGCGCCATCAGCGTCCTGATCCTGTTCGCCATCATGCTGACCCAGGCCGGGGACGCCAACCTGCCATCGCCGTTCCACAAGCAGGTTTGGGCGGCTGCGCTCGTGTCGCTGGTGGTGGTCGGGCTCATCGGCTGGGCCGTCACCGCGACCGATTGGGGCAACGCGACCGTCGTACTTGCCATCAACATCGACGCCATGGCCACGGCGCTGTTCACCGATTACGCGCTGCCGTTCGAGATCCTGAGCATGCTGCTGCTGGCCGCCATCATCGGCGCCATCTACCTCGCTCGACGCCCTGAAGACGACGAGAGGGCCAACAGCTGATGGGCCTCCAGGCCTACCTGGTCGTCTCGGCGATGCTGTTCGGGATCGGGATGTTCGGGTTCCTGGCGCGCCGCAACGCGATCCTGATGCTGATCAGCATCGAGCTGATGCTCAACGCGGTGAACCTCTCGCTGGTCGCCTTCAACGCTTACGACTACTACTCGCCCAACGACACTGGCGCGATCTTCGCCCTGCTGGTGATGGCCGTCGCGGCGGCCGAGGCGACGGTGGGGCTGGCGCTGGTGATCGCCATCATCCGCACCCGCCAGACGCCCGAGGTGGACGAGTACTCGGACCTCAAGGAATGAGCCGATGACCGTCGAGTCGCTGATCGCGCTCATCCCGGCGCTACCGCTGGCCGGCTTCCTGTTCGCGGTCCTGTTGGGGGCGCGCATCGACCGCTTCCCGGCGCACGGCCACGACGCGCATGGCCCCGGACACGCCGACGACCACGGCAGCCACTCCGGCCATGGTGGCGAGTCGCACGACACGCATTCCGAGGTAGACGAGTCGGCCTTCCGGCCGATCCCCTCCGAGGAAGAGCAGCGGGCCACCTCGCCGCATGCCGGACACGCCGACGACCTGGCCAACAGCAACGGCGCCGATGGGGTCATCCCCGACGACCTGAATGACGGCCTGGGCCAGACGGGCCACGTGGTCGAGGGCGGACCGCGGCCGGTCTACCGCTCGTGGTGGGTGCCGACCGCCCTGGTCGCGGTCATGTGGATCTTCAGCATGGTCGTCTTCGCCAACGTCATCTTCGGCGGGCACATCTACCACGTCTCGCTGTACGAGTGGATCGGCTCCGGCAGCTTCCACGTCCAGATCGCATTCCTGGTGGACGGCCTGACCGCGATGCTGCTGCTGGTTGTCAGCACGGTTGGTCTGCTGGTCCATGTCTATTCGATCGGCTACATGGACGGCGACCGCGGGCTGTGGCGCTTCTTCGCGTACCTGAACCTGTTCATGTTCAGCATGCTGCTGCTGATCCTGGGCGACAACTTCCTGATGCTATACGTCGGCTGGGAGGCGGTCGGCCTGTGCAGCTACGCGCTCATCGGCTTCTGGTACAAGAAGCCCTCGGCGGCGGGTGCCGCCAAGAAGGCGTTCATCGTCAACCGGGTCGGTGACTTCGGCTTCGGGCTCGGGATCATGATGATCTGGACCCTGCTCGGCACGCTCGACTTTGAGCAGGTCTTCGCAACGATTGGCACGCTCGATCCCACCGCGGTGACCGTGATCGCCCTGCTCCTGTTCGCCGGCGCGGTCGGCAAGAGCGCCCAGTTCCCGCTCCACGTCTGGCTACCGGACGCGATGGAAGGCCCGACCCCGGTCAGCGCCCTGATCCACGCCGCCACCATGGTCAACGCCGGGGTCTACATGGTCGCCCGCGCCAACCCCATCTTCGCGGAGAGCCCGGTCGCCATGTGGGTTGTGGCCAGCATCGGTGTCTTCACCGCCATCTTCGCGGCGGCCATCGCGCTGACCCAGAACGACATCAAGAAGGTGCTCGCCTACTCGACCGTCAGCCAGCTGGCCTACATGTTCTTCGCGCTGGGGATCGGTGCCTGGGTGGCGGCCATCTTCCACCTCGTCAGCCACGGCTTCTTCAAGGGGCTCCTGTTCATGGGCTCTGGCTCGGTGATCCACGGCGCGGCCGGTGAGCAGGACATGCGCCTTATGGGCGGCCTGCGGGCGAAGATGCTGTGGACCTACCTCACCATGGTGGTCGGCTCGCTGGCGCTGGCCGGGATCCCCATCTTCGCGGGCTTCTTCAGCAAGGACGAGATCCTGGGC
>DATCQR010000108.1:0-9437 GCA_036569405.1 Candidatus Limnocylindria bacterium | reverse complement strand
GCCTCTGCCTCTGCCTCTGCCTCTGCCTCGGCATGGGCGACGACGCCGGGCGCCAGCTCGTCGGAGAGACGGGTCAGGTCCCAGGTCTCGGGACGCTCGAGCGGACGCACACCCGCCGCCGACGAGTCGGCGGCGTCATCGGGCAGGAGGAAGTCCTTGCGCTGCGGGAAGCTCCGGTAGTCCGGCGACATGTAGATCCGGCGCAGGTCCCGGTTGCCGTCGAACACGATCCCCATCATGTCGAACATCTCGCGCTCGTGGAACATCGCCCCTTCCCACAGGCCGGTGAGGGTCGGGATGTGAGGGTCGGCGCGGTTCACCCGGGCGCGGACGCGGAGCCAGGCGGGATGACGGTCCGAGTACAGGTGGTAGACGACCTCGAAGCGCTCGGTCGTGCCGTAGTCGACCGCCGCGGCATCGGCCAGGAAGAAGAAGTTGAGCTTGGGATCGTCGCGCAGGACCCGGAGCAGTGCCACGTTGCGCTCGCCCTCGATCGTGACCTCGACGGTGTCCTCGTCGGTCCACAGTCCCGCGGCCAGGTCGGGGAAGCGATCGAGCAGGAGCCGGACCAGGGCTCCCGCCTTGGCCGGTGCGGTCAGCGCACGTCTCCTTCCCAGTCGATCCGCTGGACGCCGCGATCGACGTAGGTCGACCACTCGCCGCGCCGCTGCTTGACCAGCTCCTGGAGCCTCATCATCCCGTAGATCAGGCCCTCGGGGCGGGGCGGGCAGCCCGGCACGTAGACGTCGACCGGCATCACCCGGTCGACCCCCTGCACCACGCTGTAGCTGCGCTTGAAGCGACCGCCCGAGGTGGTGCAGGTGCCCATCGCCACGCACCACTTCGGCTCGGGCATCTGCTCCCAGAGGCGCACCAGCGGGCCTGCCATCTTGGTCGTCAGCGTCCCCGCCACGATCAGCACGTCCGCCTGGCGCGGCGAGGCGCGGAACGGGAACATGCCGAACCGGTCGATGTCGTTCTTGCTGGTGGCCGTGCTCATCATCTCGATGGCGCAGCAGCTGAGCCCCGACAGGAGCGGCCACAGCGAGTTGGCCCGGATCAGGTCGAGGACGATGTCCGCGCGGGTGGGGATCACCTCGAGGAGGCCGTGGAAGCCGCCCTGCGGGTGCTCCTCCATCCCGAACTCGGTCAGGATCGGGTCGTCGCCGGCCTGGTCCGGGATCACGATCGGAGGCTTGCCGCCGGTGAGGACGCGGTCAGCCTCAGCCATGCTTGGCTCGGGCACGGTCTGAGGGTCGGGAGTCGTCTTCAACGCCATATCAGGTCACCCTTTCGCCAGGCATACAGCTCTCCGAAGAGCAGGATCCCCAGGAAGACGCCGATCAGCACGATCCCCTGCACTGCTATGACCCGCACCACGACCGCCCACAGGTAGACGAAGACGATCTCGACGTCGAAGGCCACGAACAGCAGCGCGTACAGGTAGAAGGCGAGCCCGAAGCGCGACCAGGTATCGCCGATGGTGTCGATCCCGCATTCGTAGGGAAGCCCCTTCTGGGGAGTCCGACGGCGGTGCGTGATCAGCCATGAGAAGAGGATCGTCCCGAAGACGAAGATCGACGCGGCGATCGCGAAGCCGATGACGTAGAGCAGTCCGGTCTGATCCATGCCAGCTCCGTGAGTTGCTCGGGCGCAGGACCTGGGGTCCCGCACGGTTGGTGCTCGTTTCGTCGGCCGCCCACGCTCATCGCGAAGGGCAGCTTCACGAACAGTCTAGCAGCCGGATAGGCGGTCGTTGAGGGTGGCTACCGGCCCAGCCAGGCGGCGTCCACGAGGATGCGCAGGCCGTCGCTGACGAGGGCATGACCGCCCAGCAGGAAGGGGACCGATGAGCTTGCGGCGGCCTCCGTCAGCTCGGCCAGCCAGGGTGTCGTGACCGGCGCCGCGTCCAGGAAGTCGGAGGCGAAGCGCTCCTCGGAAGGCGGCCAGGCTGTGGCCTGAGACGATCCGGCGCGACTGGCCATCAGCACGCGGCTGTCCAGGATCACCGCGTCACCCAGGGTGCCGAGCTCCTTGACCAGGTCCGCCGGGCCGAGACGGTCCATCCAGTCGGCCAGGAGCGAGTGGGGGACGGCGTCGCGCGCCGAACGCATGCCGCGCTCCTCGATGAAGCAGCGCACGCGGCAGGCGCTCTCCGTCTCCAGGTAGGCCCAGGAGGCCGACGGGACGCGACCGGCCACGACCAGCTGCGCATCCCGGTCGCGCATGACGGCGCCAATCTCGGCCAGGTGCGGGACCTCGAGCGAGTGGCCACCGGGCAGGATCGCCATCTCCAGGAAGGCGGCCACCACCCCGTCGGGGCGTCGCGTACTGGGCAGTCGGGCCCCAAGGCGCAGGAGGGCAAGATCCAAGGGCGTGTCCACGTCGAACCGCGCCCAGCTCGCGGTCGACAGGTCGCGGATCGCGAACCCCGCCGCCTCCAGGGAGTGCATCGCGGCGTTGTCCGTGGAGCATTCCTCGAGTGCCCCCAGGGCATCTTCCAGGGAGAGGCGGCCCGATGGCCGCCCGGCGACGAGGAAGGCATCGGTCGAGTAGCGGTTGTTGGCGACCGCCTCGCCGGGAATGGTCGAGACGATCCCCTCGATCAGCGCGTCATCGGCGAGGGCAAGGGCTCCGGCCCCGGCGTAGCCGATCGCGTCGAGTGGCCGCCCCTCCGCCCGGACCCGGACCAGGAGCGCGCGGGCTGCCGGCGCGTACCAGCGTCCCCAGTGGAATGCCTCTCCGCCGGCCGGCTTGGCCGGGTGCAGCGCGGCCACTCCGGAGCCGGCTGCGATGAGGCGGCGCGACAGCTCGATCGCCAGCCGCCGCCGCCCGGCCATGCCCACGGCGGCATACGACCCGAAGGGAAGATCCGGATCGGGGATGGTGCCGGGGTCGACCACCAGCACGAGGGGCGCCGGTCGCTCAGTCATCCCGTCCGTCCGGCTCGGCAGCTCGCAGGCCATGCAGCTGGTGGAGGTGCATCAGGTCGTGGACGCCGGCGAAGAGGAGCCACTCTCCGCAGCGCAGGCGGCCCACCAGTGGATGGTCGAGGGGGCATGGCTCAGCCTCGTGTCCGGCGATCGCCTCGGCCGAGGTCGCCAGCGAGCGGCGGCTCTTGCCAAGCAGGGTCAGGAGGGTCGGAATGTCGGCGTCGGCGGGGCCTGGCACCCCCGGCACGACTTTGGGCGCGTCGGCAGGCCACTCGCCACGCGCGGCGAGTGCCGCGGCGTGGGCCAGCCACCGCCGCGAGCCGGTCGTGTGAGCGAAGGCCTGGGCGACATTCCAATCGCCCTCGCCACCCGGCGCCCGCAGGAGCGCATCGGGCAGGTCGGTCAAGACCGCCTCAAGCGCATCCCCGATGGCTTCGTGCTGGGCCAGGATCCTGGCCGCGCTGCCCGGACCAGCCCTCCGGCGGATCTCGCGACGGAAGGCGATTCCGTTGATGACGGGCTGCTCGTCGTCGATCGTTCGCCAGACCGCGACCACGTCCGGGGCGCGCGGCTCCAGGGCGGCCAGCCATGCGGAGGCCGCCATCGGTATCGGTCCTAGAGGCGCTCGAAGCGCTCGACGGGGACCACGAAGACCGTCGCTCCGCCGACCTCGACCTCGACCGGGTACGGCATGTAGAACTCGCCGGGCTCCATGATCGGCGGCATCGGGTTCACGAACTGGCGCCGAGAGTGGCAGTTGGCGCTCACGATCTCGAGCACGGCGTCGACCTGGTCGTCCTCGACCCCCACCAGGATGGTCGCGTTCCCCTGCTTGAGGAAGCCGCCGGAGGACTGCAGCCGAGTGGCGCGGAATTCCTTCTCCAGCAGGGCGTCGACGAGGTTTGCCGCATCCTCGCTGTGGACGACCGCGGTCACGAGCTTCACAGGCCGATTATGCCGCAGGGAAGCGCCCCCGGCCACCCGTCCGGACGGCGAATTGCGATTACCCAGGGTTATGCTCCCGCACCGCAGCCGCCCAATCTGCGCTGCCTGATAACGCTGGGCGATCAGGCGGCACAGGCGGCAGTGTTCCAGTGCGGGAATATCACTCCGAGTTATCGCGGCTCGCGGGCGGGGTCGCGATGCCCAGGGTGAGTGGAATCGCACCGATGGCCCGCTTATCGCGCCTCAGCCGCCCCGAAGACGAGTGGCTCGACCGCCGCGCGGATGGCAGCATCGGTCTCATCGACGCTGCCCGAGCCGTCGACCACGCGATAGCGCTTCGGCTCGGCCTCGGCGAGCGCGAGGTAGGCGGCACGTACTGCCTCGAAGAAGTGGTCGCCCTCGGTGTCCTCGAAGCGGTTCCATGGGCCGCGTCGCTTGCGGGCAAGGCCCACCTCCACCGGCACGTCGACCAGGATCGTCATGTCCGGCAGCGTGTCGTAGGTGGCGAAGTGCTGGAGCTGGCGAATGGCACCGGCCTCGATCCCGTAGGCGGCGCCCTGGTAGGCGAGCGACGAGTCCAGGTAGCGGGCGCAGACCACGTTGTCGCCTCGCTCAAGTGCCGGGAGGATGACGCGAGCGGTGTGCTGGGCCCGGGCCGCGGCGAAGAGGAGGGCATCGGCGCGTGGGTCCAGGTCGTCCGAGACGTTGCGCTCGTGAAGGACCAGGCGGCGGACCTCCTCGCCGAGTGGCGTGCCGCCCGGCTCGCCGGTCAGGACCGTCGGCTCTGCGCGCGAGCGGAGCCACTCGGCCAGGTGCCGCGCGGCGGTTGTCTTGCCGCTCCCGTCGGGCCCCTCCAGCGTGATGAAGCGACCCCGACGGGGCGCGTTCACCGGCTCACCGCCACGCGCGCCCCTCCTCGGGGAGGAGCTCGACGCGGCGGTTCGGCTCCGTCCCGCGTGAGCGGCTCATCAGGCTGTTGCGCTCGGCCATCTGGTGCTGGAGGCGGCGCACGTAGGCGTTCTGCGGGGCCAGCTCCATCGGGTTGCCGCTCGACTGCACCAGCCCGATCGCCTCCGCCGTCTCATGGAGCGCAGCCTCGGACGGATCGGCCTCCAGGTCGAACAGGCTCGCCAGCAGGTTCTCCATCTGGATGATGGTGTTGGTCTTGAGGACGTAGATCGGGATCCCGCCTGACTCGGCGTCGCGCAGCGCCGACGGCTTGCGACGGTAGTAGTTGCGGAGGGTTACGACCGCATCCGCCTCGTCGAGCTCGCGCGCGACATGCACCGGCACGCCCAGTTCCCGCACCGCCTGCTCGAGGTGCTTGCGGCTGACCCCGAAGCCGAACAGGCTCAGAGGCCGATGGGAGCGGACCGGCTTCGTCCCCACGCTGCTCGTGTCGGGCGCGCTTGATTCCCGCATCGCCACCTCGAGGTGGCGACGGGGGTCCGACGACTCTGACGGCTCGCCAGGCAGCGCCCGGCCGCGTCCCTGGTCGCGACCGCCTCCGCCGCGCCCGGGCAGGGGCCGGAGTCCCATGCCGCCGCCGTTGCCGCGACCCCGGCCATACGCCCCGAAGCCGCCCGTCGGCTCGAGCGCCGCGAAGGTCGGGATGCCGGTGGGCGACTCCGCGATCCGATAGTCGTACTTAGTCGCGGCCCGCAGTTCGCCGCCCTCCCGCCAGCGGGACTCGGGCGGCACCATGTGACCGCGCAGGATGGCGTCCACCGTCTCCGCCACGTTGCGATGCACGATCACGCTGTCGCGCTCGACGATCTCGACCACCACGTCGAAGGTGGGGGGTGCCTTGCGCTCCAGCACGGTCTTCTGGGTGCCGCGCCGCCGTGCCTCCTCGTCGCCCAGGGTGACCGTCTGGATGCCGCCCACGAGGTCCGAGAGGGTCGGATTCAGCATCAGGTTGTCGAGCGTGTTGCCGTGCGCGGTGCCGACCAGCTGAACCCCGCGCTCCGCGATGGTGCGCGCCGCGGCTGCCTCCAGCTCGGTCCCGATCTCGTCGATAACGATCACCTCGGGCATGTGGTTCTCGACGCCCTCGATCATCACCGCGTGCTGCTCTGCCGGGACGCGCACCTGCATCCGCCGCGCGTCGCCGATGCCGGGGTGCGGGATGTCGCCGTCGCCGGCAATCTCGTTGCTGGTGTCGACCACGATCACGCGCTTGCCGAGGTCGTCGGCCAGGACGCGGGCCACCTCGCGCAGCATGGTGGTCTTGCCGATTCCCGGCCGTCCCAGTAGCACCACGCTCTGGCCGCCCTCGACGATGTCGCGGATGATGTCGATCGTGCCGAACACGGCGCGCCCGATGCGGCACGTCAGCCCGACCACCTTGCCGGCGCGGTTCCGGATGGCGCTGATGCGGTGCAGGGTGCGCTCGATGCCGGCGCGGTTGTCGCCCCCGAAGGCGCCGATGTGATCGATGACGTGGGCGATATCGGCCTCGACGATCTCGCGCTCGAGGAGCACCTCTTCACCGTGCGTGAAGCGCGCCTCCGGACGGCGGCCAAGGTCGAGCACCACCTCGAGCAGGTCCGCACGGTTGGCGAATCCCCGCAGGCGGGTCACGATCTCGGATGGAAGCGCCTCGAGCAGCGCGTCCAGATCGTCGGTCGTCTCTTGTTTGGTCACCTTGCTCGCTGTCTTCCTCATGCTGGCTAGACCGCCGGAACCATCGCCGGCTGGCGGGCGCTGGCCAGGACCTCGCGCACCAGCACGCTGACCTGGCCAACCGCCTCGAACCCGGCCGCCTCTGCGGCCTGCCTTCCTGTCGACTCGTATGTTCGCACCGGTGCGAGGATCCCTGCAGACAGCGCCTCCTTGCCAGCGGCCTTCAGCACGGCGCCCAGGAAGGCTGCGCCGTCAGCGCCGTCGCGCACCAGGAAGCGCAGGTAATGCGGCCCGGCTCGGCACGCGCCGTGCTGGGCGAAGCCGGCGACGCGCTGGCCCTCCGGCAGGAGCCACGCCTGGACATCGGTGAAATGCAGGATGGGATTCAGGCTGCTGCGCGGGACGACCGCCTCGTGCCCGACCGGCTCCCAGTCCTGGGCGCCGTAGGCCTCGATGCGCGCGATGGCCGGTGGGGTGGTGTGCGTCCACAGGTCGAACAGGTGCCATGCGTCGGCAGGGGTGGCGGGCTGCAGGTCATCCGCGCGCCCGCCATCGAGGCGGCCCGGCCGCCGGTACCAGATCTCCTCGCTGGCATAGGCCATGAAGTTGACCTGGCCGAAGAGCTCCATGTTCTCCGGGACGTCGGCACACGCGGCGTGGTAGCGCGCCACGTCGCGCTTGCCTCCCTCCTCGATCACGGCCTGCAGCAGGGCGAAGCGGACCTCGCTGGCCATCGGGGAGTCGGCGGCGTCGAGCTCGGTGATCACCCAGTCGTCGCGGTGCGGCTCCTCGACGGCTCGGCAGCTGCCGACCAGCTGGCCGTCCCACTCGGCCACCAGGTGCACCGATGGCGACCTGAGGGGCAGCCAGGACGGCATCAGGGCTGCGAGGCTGATCTGGGGCGGGGCCGCGGAACGCGCGGGGACGCCGAGCGAGCGACGGAATCCCTCGCTCCCCTCGTGGACCTGGCGCGAAAGGGCGACCAGCGCCGGACGATCGGTGAGCCGCGCGGGCCTGATCGAGCCGGCCGCGTCCTTCACTTCTCGATGAGCCCTAGCAGGAGCCGATGCAGCCGACGATCCCCGGTGAGCTCCGGGTGGAAGGCGGTCGCCATGACGCGGCCCTGGCGAACGGCGATCGGCCGGCCGTCGGGGTCGCGGGCCAGCACCTCGACGTCGGGTCCGACCTCGGTCACGACGGGAGCGCGAATGAAGACACCGTGCAGCGGCTCGCCGCCGAGGGAGGGGATGTCGAGATCGGCCTCGAAGGAGTCGAGCTGGCGCCCGTAGCCGTTGCGCTCGACGGTGATGTCGAGGAGGCGCAGGACGGGCTCGTCGACGTCGGCGATGCGATCGGCGAGCAGGATCATGCCGGCGCAGGTGCCGTACAGCGGGGCGCCGCCATGTGCCAGCGCCACGATCGGCTCGCGCAGTCCGTACAGGTCGATCAGCCTGCGCATGGTGGTCGACTCGCCGCCGGGCAGGATGAGGCCGTCGATGCCCACCAGGTCACGAGGCAGGCGCACCTCGACCGGCTCCGCGCCAACGTCCCGCAGCGCGGTTGCGTGCTCGCGGACGTCGCCCTGCAGGGCCAGGATGCCGATCCGCGGGCGACGAACCGCTGACGCCTGGGAGGGCGTGGGAACAGGGAGGGTCTGCGCCATCGGTGCTGGGCCTCCCCTACCAGCCGCGGACGGCCAGGCGTTCCTCCGCCGGAATCTCGGAGAGCTCCAGGCCGTGCATCGGCTCGCCCAGGCCCGTGCTCACCTCGGCCAGGATCTCGGGGTTGTCCCAGTGGGTGGTGGCCTTCACGATCGCCCGCGCCACGCGGTCGGGGTTCTCGCTCTTGAAGATGCCGCTCCCTACGAAGACCGCCTGCGCGCCGAGCTGGCGCATCAGGCTCGCGTCCGCCGGCGTGGCGACGCCTCCGGCCGAGAAGTTGGGAACGGGAAGCTCGCCCAGGGTCGCGGTCTGGCGCACCACGTCGAGCGGGGCGCGCAGCTCCTTGGCCGCGGCGTACAGCTCGTCCTCACGCATGCCGGACAGCTCGCGGATGCCCTTCATCACGGCGCGCATGTGGCGCACCGCCTCGACGATGTTGCCGGTGCCGGCCTCACCCTTGGTACGGATCATGGCCGCCCCCTCGCCGATCCTCCGCAGGGCTTCCCCCAGGTCGCGGCAGCCGCACACGAACGGCACCCGGAACTCATGCTTGTCGATGTGGTGCTCCTCGTCGGCGGGCGTCAGCACCTCTGACTCGTCGATGAAGTCGACCTCGAGCTGCTGCAGGATCTGGGCCTCGGCGATGTGGCCGATGCGGCACTTGGCCATCACGGGAATGCTGACCGCGCCCTTGATCTCCTCGATCAGCTGGGGGTCGGACATGCGCGCCACGCCGCCGAACTTGCGGATGTCGGACGGGACGCGCTCAAGCGCCATGACCGCGACCGCGCCGGCCTCCTCGGCGATCCGCGCGTGATCGGCCGTGACGACGTCCATGATGACGCCGCCGGAGAGCATGCGGGCGAGCCCGACCTTGGTTGTCCAGGTGCTGGTTTCGATGGCGGCCATGCAGCCTCTTCGTGTCGACTTCGTGCTTGAGACCGATGGCGGCGCTGCCGCGCCGCACTGGCCTCGCATTGTACTCGGGAGCGTGTCGGCCTCCCACCCTCAGGCCTTGGCCAGAGGGCCTCGTCAGCCGATCGGCAGCCGCTTGCTATCATCCGCGCCACGGGAGGCACCGCTTGCTCAACGCACCGGTCCTGGTCCTCAACCAGAATTACGAGCCGCTCAACGTCTGCGACATCAGGCGTGCCTTCAACCTGCTCGGGTCGGAGAAGGCGGAGCTGCTGGAGCGGAACCACCAGGTCATCCACACGCCGACCCTCGCCATTCCCGCGCCGTCCGTGATCCGGCTCGTCTACCTCGTCCGCCG
>DATCQR010000107.1:0-4064 GCA_036569405.1 Candidatus Limnocylindria bacterium | reverse complement strand
GCATCTACATCATGTTCTACGGAGTAGTTCGCTCCTACCTCGAGACCTTCCGCGTGGAAAACTGGCTGATCGCCGGCATCCCGACCGCTACCTGGCTGGGGCTGGGAGGGTTCCTCCTGGCTGGAGGATTCCTCTACCTGCGTCATGCGCGCGGCTGGGGCACGCCAGGAGCCTGGATCCCGCAGGCCGAAGCTCAGAAGCGCGAGGCGCAGGAGAGCGAGCCATCCCCGGAGGCGCAGCCTGGCTGACCGGCGGGGCATCCTGCCCGATGTGACTGCAGCCGTCGGCGGTACGCCGCTGGTTGCGCTCGATCGGCTGGCGGCCGGGCTGGCGCCGAGGGTGGTGGCGAAGCTCGAGCACATGAACCCCGGCGGATCGGTCAAGGACCGGATTGCCCTGCCCATGATCGAGGCGGCCGAGCGTGCCGGGCTGCTGAAGTCCGGCGGCGTCATCGTGGAGCCGACCAGCGGCAACACCGGCGTCGGGCTGGCAATGGCCGCCGCGGTGAAGGGCTATCGGTGCATCTTCGTGATGGCCGACAAGCAATCAGAGGAGAAGCGGGCGCTGCTGCGGGCGTACGGGGCCGAAGTCGTGATCTGCCCCACCGACGTCCCTCCGGACGACGAGCGCAGCTATTACCGGGTCAGCGACCGAATGGCGCACGAGATCCCCAACGCCTGGAAGCCCGACCAGTACACGAACTCGGCCAATCCGCAGGCGCATTACGCAACCACCGGCCCCGAGATCTGGGACGCGACCGATGGTCGCATCACGCACTTCGTGGCCGGCGTGGGGACTGGGGGCACGGTCAGCGGTGCCGGACGGTTCCTTCATGAGCAGAACCCGAAGCTCGTCGTGGTAGGGGCTGACCCGGCGGGGAGCCTCTTCTCCGGCGGCGACGCGCACCCTTACCTGACCGAGGGGGTGGGCGAGGACTTCTGGCCGGCCACCTATGACACACGGGTCGCCGACAAGATCATCCGGGTTACGGATCGCGACGCGTTTCTCACCGCTCGGCAGGCGTCGGCAGCGGAGGGGATCCTGGTCGGGGAGTCGGGCGGGATGGCGCTGTGGGCGGCCCTCCAGGTCGCCCGAACCGTCGAAGACGCTGATGCGCTGTTCGTGATCCTCGTGCCTGACAGCGGACGCAACTACCTGGGCAAGCTGTACAACGACGATTGGCTGCGAGAGGTCGGGATCATCGGTGCCCACGAGCAGGTCGCCGACTATGACTGGCGGACGACTGAGCCGACGCTGGTGGTGCGCAGGGAGGCGCAGTACCCTTGAGACTCACGCACGACGGAGTTCCAGCTCGATGACCAGCATCGTCCAGCCGCCGGCCCCGGAGGCTGGCAAGCGGTCAGCAACCGAGCGCGTCAATCACTGGATCAACGGGCGTCGAGTGGCTGGCAGCAGCGGGCGCAGCGGGCCGGTCTACAACCCGGCGACGGGGGACCTGGCACGGGAGGTTGACTTCGCATCGGTCGAGGAGGTCGATGCGGCAGTCTCGGTTGCCAAGGCAGCATTCCCGGCCTGGCGGGCGACCAGCCTCAGCCGCCGGACCGAGATCCTGTATCGGATCCGCAACCTGGTCGAGGAGCATCGCGCCGAGATCGCCGCGCACCTGACCCGCGAGCACGGCAAGGTCCCCAGCGACGCCCTGGGCGAGGTGGCCCGGGGCCTGGAGAACCTGGAGTTCGCGACCGGCATCCCGCACCTGCTCAAGGGCGGCTTCAGCGAGCAGGTCAGCACCGGCATCGACGTCTACCAGATTCGCCAGCCGATCGGCGTGGCGGCAGGTATCACGCCGTTCAACTTCCCGGCCATGGTGCTGATGTGGATGTTCGGCAACGCCATCGCTTGCGGCAACACGTTCGTCCTCAAGCCATCCGAGAAGGACCCATCGGCATCGGTCTATCTCGGTGAGCTGCTTCAGGAAGCGGGCGTCCCGGATGGCGTCTTCAACGTCGTTCACGGCGATCGTGTCGCGGTCGACCGGATCCTGGAGCACCCCGATATCGCCGCCGTCTCATTTGTTGGCTCGACACCTGTCGCGCGGCACATCTACGAGACCGGCACGAAGAACGGGAAGCGGGTCCAGGCGCTGGGCGGCGCCAAGAACCACATGGTGGTCCTGCCGGACGCCGACATCGAGATGGCCGCCGATGCCGCCGTCTCCGCCGCCTACGGCTCAGCCGGCGAACGCTGCATGGCGATCAGCGTGGTCGTGGCGGTCGGCGACGTGGGCGACCCGCTGGTCGACGCGATCGAGCGCCGCCTGCCCAAGATCAAGGTCGGCCCCGGCAGCGACGAGGACGCCGAGATGGGTCCGCTCATCACCCGCGAGCACCGCGACAAGGTCGCTTCGTACCTGGAGAGCGGCCCGGCACAGGGCGCGACGCTACGGGTCGACGGACGAAAGCACGCCCTCTACCAGGAGGGCCAGGGCTTCTTCCTGGGCGTCTCGCTGCTCGACAACGTGACGCCGGAGATGGAGTGCTACCGCAACGAGATCTTCGGCCCGGTGCTCGAGATCGTGCGCGTCCCGACCTACGCCGATGCGATGCAGGTGATCGAGGACAACCCGTATGCCAACGGCACCGCCATCTACACCCGCGACGGCGGCGCGGCGCGCCAGTTCCAGTTCGACGTGAACGTCGGGATGGTCGGCATCAACGTGCCGATCCCGGTGCCGGTCGCGTACTACAGCTTCGGCGGCTGGAAGGCATCGCTCTTCGGTGACCTGCACATGTATGGTCCGGAGGGCGTGCAGTTCTACACCCGGGCCAAGGTGGTCACCTCGCGCTGGCCCGATCCAGCGACGTCGAAGGTCGACCTGGGCTTCCCGCGCACTCGCTGACACATCGCTTTGCTTGGCCTGCCAAATTCACACCACCTGACCGCCAGGCCAACGATCGCTGCTTGAACCAGCCGGATTCCCACCTTGCGTGAATCTGGCAGCGAACAGGCCGCCAGGTGCACGCCTCATGTGAATTTGTCCGGCAACAGTCTCTCGAGGCAGCCCTCGCGGTTGCCTAGTGTGAATTTGGCAGCAAGGGTGCCAAGGCCAGCCTCTGCGACAATGGCGCTGCATGACCGACCGATTCGAGACGCTGGCGGTCCACGCCGGCGCGGAGCCTGATGAGATCAGCGGCGGCGTGTCGCCCTCGATCCAGATGAGCGCCACCTTCCGCCAGGATGGCGTCGGCAAGCCCCGCGGCGGCTACGAGTACGGGCGGAGCGGCAACCCCACCCGCCAGGCGCTGGAGGCGGCGATCGCGGAGCTCGAGGGCGGCACGCACGGCCTTGCCTACGCATCCGGCCTGGCGGCGACGCAGAACCTGCTCTACCTGCTCGAGCCGGGAGACCGCCTGATCCTGTCGGACGATGCGTATGGCGGCACCTGGCGCCTGGCCTCGAAGGTCTGGAGCCGATACGGGGTGCAGACCCATGCGGTCGACCTGCGCGACCTCGACGCGCTGGGGGCGGTGCTGAGCGAGGCGCCGGCCCCGCGCATGGTGTGGGTGGAGACTCCAACCAACCCGCTCCTCAAGGTGGTGGACATCAGCGCCGTGGCGAGCCTGGCAGCCTCTGCGGGCGCACTGACCGTCGTTGACAACACCTTCGCGACGCCGTTCCTGCAACGGCCCCTCGAGCTGGGTGCGGATGTGGTCATGCACTCGGCCACCAAGTACCTCTCCGGGCACTCGGACGTGATCAGCGGGCTGCTGGCCACGCGTCGCGACGACCTGGAGGAGCGCCTGCGGTTCCACCAGAACGCCGCCGGCGCGGTCCCATCTCCCTTCGACTGCTGGCTGGTGATGCGTGGCATGCGCACCGTCGCGGTGCGAATGGAGCGAGCTGCCGCCAACGCCGCGGCCATCGCGGAATGGCTCGCCGTGCGAGCAGAAGTCTCGAAGGTGTACTACCCGGGCCTGGCCGATCACCCGCAGCACGAGCTGGCGAAGCGGCAGATGCGCCTGCCGGGCGCGATGCTGAGCTTCGAGCTGGTTGCCGGCGAGCGCGCGGCTCGTCGCCTGGCGGAGTCAACCCGGCTCTTCACC
>DATCQR010000106.1:0-4386 GCA_036569405.1 Candidatus Limnocylindria bacterium | reverse complement strand
GGGGCTGCTGGTTCCCTATGTCCGTCGGCTGTTCAAGCGACGGACCGATGCACTCCTGATCGGCGGCGTGCTGGGCGTCGTCTTCCTGGCCATCCTGGGACTGAAGCCGGGGTTCGTCGTGGCGCTCGCCCTGCTGGCGCTTTGGGCCTGCATCGGCGCGGTGACGAGGCCGATGCGATCGGCCTTCCTCAATGACGTCATTCCCTCCGAGCAGCGTGCGACCGTGCTGTCGTTCGACTCGCTGATGGGATCCGCGGGCGGGGTGGTCGCCCAGCCGATCCTGGGCCGGGTGGCCGATGTCAGCGGCTACGCGACCTCCTACCTGGTCTCGGCAGCGGTCCAGATCGTCGCGCTGCCGCTTGTCTTCCTGGCGCGGCGCGAGAAGTCACCCGCGGACCCGATCACCGACGCGCCTGATGCTGCCGAGGTGATCAGGCCCGCCTGACGATGTCGCCGAGCCCTCTTGCGGGGGACCCGCTCCGGGTGCATAGTCTGCCCGGCAAGATCCATCACGAGCTGCAGCCACGAGGAGGAACGCAATGCGGACCCGCATATCAGTCCCTCCCGGCCGTTTCGAGTAACGCTGCCAGCCTCTGACTGAGGCGTCCGTAGCGCTCCTGGTCCGGTCGGGATCCAATCCATCCCCGACCCTGATCTCAGGAGCGCTTTTTCGTGCAATCCGCGACCTGGCCGCAGCGAGCGTCCCCCGCTTGGCCCGACGACGAGCAATACGAGGATCTCCCGCGCGGGACCCTCAAGTCCGGCAAGGAGGCCGAGATCTTCCTGGTGGAGCGACGCTACGCCAGCGGACCGCGCCTGCTCGCCCACAAGCGATACCGACCCCGATACCCCGGCAAGGGCCAGCTGCGTGCCGAGGGCTTCTCCAACTCCACCGCGTATCGCGGCGACTCGATGTACAAGGCCGGCTGGTTCCTGCCCACCCGTGACAAGCGCGCTGTGATGGGCGGCAGCCGCTATGGCCACGAGCTGGCTGGGCGCCTCTGGCCGATCCAGGAGTGGACCATGCTGCGCCGGGCGTGGGACGCAGGCGCATCGGTTCCTTATCCCGTGGAGCAGACCGACCATGGGCTGCTGATGGAGTTCATCGGCGACGAGGTGCAGGCGGCCCCCAAGCTGGGCCAGGCCAGGCTATCGGGCTCCGAGCTGAAATCGGCCTGGGAGCAGCTGCTGGCCAGCCTGAGCGCGTTGACTGCGGCGGGGCTGGTGCACGCCGATCTCTCGGCCTACAACCTTCTCTGGTGGGAGGGCCGGCTGGTCGTGATCGACCTGCCGCAGGCGGTCGAGTTCACCACCAATACCGATGCCTACGACCTGCTGCATCGGGACATCGCCAACGTCGGCGAGTGGTTCAACCGGCACGGCACCGCGGTGGACGTGGAGGCGGTGTACGCCGAGCTGCTGGCGCTGGCGTGGTGACCCGGCCGTGCGGCGCAGGTGGCTGGGGCGGAAGGATTCGAACCTTCGATCTCCTGATCCAGAGTCAGGCGCCTTACCGCTTGGCCACACCCCAACAGTGCCGGCCGATGTTACCAGACCACCCCTGAATACCCGATCTCGCGTACATAGGTCCGGGGATCACTAGCCCGGATTGGCGGTGGCACGCCATCGGCCATGCCAGTAGGTTCTTGGCATCCAGGCACCGCCCCAGTTAGAGGCCGGTCGACACCGATGAGCACTGCAGTAGAACCCCGCGAATGGCGACGGTACGGCCTCGGTGGGCCGCCAGAGCCATGGCAGCACGATGCCCAGCGTGACATCGATCGTCTGGCAACCTCGTACTACCTCGACGTCATCGAGCTGCGCGGCCAGATCCTGGCAGCGCACCCCGACGAGGAGCTGCGGCTGCGCGTTGACGAGCTCCACACGACCGCCACTCGACACAAGACGGAGATCGACTACACGCTCCGCCACTGGGCGACCCCGGTGGAGCGCGCCCGTGTCGCCGATCGGCTCGGCGCGCTGATGCGGATCGCCCGGCGCATGGACACCTTCCTGCATCGGCCGCACGGGCCGCTGGGCGTCGCCGACCCAGCACCGGAACCCACCGTCGCCTGAGGGCAACTCCGGCCCTACACTCCGGGGAATGCCCCGCTACCCACTCCTGGCCGACATCCTCGACGCTCGCGCGCGGCTGCACTGGATCGCCCTGCGCACGCCACTCGAGGACTCGCCGAACCTCGCCGCCGAGAGCGGCGCGACCGAGGTGCGACTGAAGCTGGAGATGCTCCAGCCGACCGGATCGTTCAAGACCCGCGGGGCGCACAACAAGGTCGCCCTCGTGGCGGCCCAGGAGCCCGATGCCGACCTGGTAACCGCCAGCAGCGGCAACCACGGCATCGCCGTCGCGACGGCGGCCGCGCGCCACGGGATGCGGTTGACGGTGCTCGTCGGCGCGTCGGTCTCCCCCGCCAAGCTGGAACGGCTCCGAGCGCTCGAGTCCGACAGCTGCGTGGTCGAGATCTTCGGGCGCGACTCCGACGACGCCGAGGCGGAGGCGCGCCGGCGCGACACCGAGCGGATCGCCGTCTACGTCCCCCCGTACAACGACCCGGACGTAATCGCGGGACAGGGCACCATCGGGGCTGAGGTGCTCGAGGAATGGCCGGCCTGCGACGCACTGGTGGTCCCAATCGGGGGCGGCGGGCTGATCGCCGGCATCGGCCTGTGGGCCAGGGCGGTCAAGCCGAGCCTGCGCCTGGTGGGGGTGCAGCCCTCGGCCTCGCCGCCGATGTACGCGTACCTGGAGTCGAACTCCACCAAGCCGATGCCGATCGCCCCGACTCTGGCCGACGGGGTTTCCGGAAACATCGAGCGCGACAGCATCACCTGGAAGATGTGCCGCCAGCTGGTCGACGAGGTGGTGCTGGTCGACGAGGAGCAGATTGCCGAGGCCATGGCGTGGGCGCTTGAGGTGCACCACCTCGTGGTCGAGGGGAGCGGAGCCCTGGGGATCGCGGCGCTGCGGGCTCGGTTGGGCGGGCTGGACGGCCGCCGCGTGGGCGTGGTCCTCACAGGACGCAACGTGGACGGCGAGACGCTGCGCCGCGTGCTGGGCCAGGGGTAGCATCGGTCCCGTGACCGAGCCCATGCAGCCGCCCAGGCCGCGCGGCGGGAGCCGGGGGGCAGCCGTGCTCGGCGGGGCCCTGATCGTGCTCGGGTTGATCTTCTTCGTTGGCCAGGCACTGAACATGGACATCGGCGAGGTGGCCTGGCCGATCTACGTCATCGTGCCGGGCCTTGCGCTGGCGGCACTTGGCCTGACCCAACGTCACGGCTCGGGACTGACGATCGCGGGCAGCATCGTGACCATGATCGGCCTGGTCCTCCTCTACCAGAACGCGACCGATCGCTTCGAGAGCTGGGCGTACGCCTGGGCGCTTGTCGGGCCGGGTGGCAGCGGCATCGGCATGCTGCTGTATGGGACCCGCAGCGGCGACCGCAAGATGGCGCGCGACGGCTTCTGGACGATCCTCGGCGCGATGGGCCTCTTTGCCGTGGGACTCGTCTTCTTCGAGGGGGTCGTCGGCATCAGCGGGAAGCGGCTGCCGCTTCCGAGCTGGGTGCTGCCGGTGGCCGTGATCGCGGTCGGTGTGCTGGTGCTGCTGCGTGGCCTGACCTTCCGCGATCGCTGGGACCGTGCGGGGGAAGCGGATGACGGCGCGGCGCCGGTCCCGACTCCGCTGGGTGGAGGCGACGAATCGCCGGAGGCAGTCGGCGCTGCGTCTGCCGAGGAACCCCGGGCAGAGGGCTGAGCCGGTCCATGCTGGAGATCCACCCGGTCACCGCGGACCGCTGGGAAGAGCTCGCCGCCTTCTTCGGGCCATCGGGCGCCTTCGCACATTGCTGGTGCACCTGGTGGCGGCAGACGGGGGCCGAGTTCAGCCAGGGCGAGACCGACGGCGGCGCCGGCAACCGCACGCTGATGCACGAGATCGTCGAGGCGGGTTCCGAGCCTGGCCTGCTCGCCGACCGCGACGGTCACGCGGTCGGGTGGATGAGCGTCGCTCCTCGCCCGCAGTACGGCCGGATCATTCGCTCGCGACGCATCGGTCCGTCTCTCGAGGAGGCAGCGGACGAGACCATCTGGTCGGTCGTCTGCTTCTGGATTCCGCGTCGGGAGCGGGGCAAGGGAGTTGCGAACGCGCTGCTGGAGGCGTCGATCGACCATGCGCGTTCACGCGGTGCGGCCGTGCTCGAGGCCTATCCCGTCGACACGGCGAGTGGGCGGCAGCCCAGCGCGAACCTGTTCACCGGCACCCTCACGATGTTCGCGCGCGCCGGCTTCCGGGAGGTCGAACGGCCGGGCGGCGCCCAGCTGGTGATGCGGCGCACCCTGTGACCAGAGCGATGCACGACCATATGCTC
>DATCQR010000105.1:0-3178 GCA_036569405.1 Candidatus Limnocylindria bacterium | reverse complement strand
ATCTGCCGGTGCGGGGCTTACGCCCGCATTCTCGCGGGGTTGCGGCACGCCGCCCAGGGCGAAGCTCGACCGCAGGCGGCGGCGACCTCGCCGCCGGATGTCGAAACGCCGGACGGGCAGCTGGAGCATGCGCGCGCGTCCCCGTGGGACCTCGCGCGCGACGACGAGGCGCTGTTCGATCGGCTCGGCGACGGGCTCCTGCTGGTGCCCGACGACGAGGGCCGCGCCTGGCTACACGTCGGGGCGGATGGTCGGAACACCGTCGCATCGGGCAAGGTGGAGATGGGGCAGGGGAGCACCGCAGAGCTGATCCGGCTCGCCAGCGAGGAGCTGTGCGCTCCCGCCTCGTCGGTGCGGGCTCTGCTCGGGGACACCGACTTCACGCCCTACGACGAGGGAACCTACGGGAGCCTCACGACGCCCGAGGTCGTTCCCGATGTCCGCGCAACGGCAGCCACCGCGCGCGAGGCGCTGCTCCGCATCGCGGCGGATGGGTGGGGGACCGATGTCGCGGCCCTGACGGCGGCCGATGCCTGTGTGACCTCGGTCGACGGCACCCGATCGGCCTCCTACGCTGAGCTGGTGAGCGAGATGCGACGCATCGAACCGGTGGCTTCCGAAGCAGCGCTGACGGCACCCGACCACTGGCGGTTGGCTGGGACGCGGACATCCGTCACTGACGGGACGGACGCAGTCACCGGGCACCGGATGTACACCACCGACCTCTCCCTGCCAGACATGCTCCACGGGAAGATCCTTCGACCGCCCGCGTTCGGAGCCACGCTCCGCTCCGTGGACACGTCGGCAGCCGCCGCGATCCCGGGCGTGAGTGTGGTCCGCGACGGTGACTTCATCGGCGTCGTCGCAGCCGACCCGCTCGTCGCGGAAGACGCGGTGACCAAAATCCGTGCGGAGTGGGACCCTGTCAGCCAGCCGGGCAACGCGGACCTCGTCAGCCACCTGCGCGCCCATCCGATCACCGTGGAGGGGTGGGAGGGTGGTTTCCGGGACAAGGCCGGCCACGTGGATCGCGCGCTGGCATCGGCTCCCGTCCGGCTTGACGCCACCTACACCACCGCCTACCTCGCGCACCAGCCCCTCGAGACTCGCGCCGCGCTGGCGCACTGGGCCGGTGGCCGGCTGACGGTCTGGACCGGGACCCAGCGTCCGTTTGGCGTGCGCGAGGAGCTGGCAGAGGCCTTCGGCATCGGCGAGGAGATGGTGCGGGTGATCGTGCCGCCAACGGGCAGCGCCTTCGGCGGCAAGCACACCGGGGAATGCAGTCTTGAGGCCGCGCGCCTGGCCCGCGCCGCTGGACGCCCGGTGAAGGTGCGCTGGACCCGGGAGGAGGAGACGACGTGGGGCTACTTCCGGCCGGCGGCGGTCATCGACATCCGCAGCGGCGCTCGGACGGACGGGACGCTAACGGCCTGGGAGTTCACCAATCTGAACTCCGGCGCCCGCGCGATCGAGCCCCCCTACCGTGTTTCGAACCGTCGCATCACGTACCAGCCGGCGGATTCTCCGCTTCCGCAAGGCTCGTATCGTGCCCTCTCCGCGACCGCGAACACGTTTGCCCGGGAATCCCACTTGGACGAGATGGCGCATCGGGTTGGTGTCGACCCCGTCGAGTGGCGGCTGCGCCACCTGACCGATGACCGCTTGAAGGCGGTGCTGCAGGCGGCCGCCGATCGGGCCGGATGGACGCGTGATGACCACGCCGATGCCTCTGGTCAGGGCATGGGGATCGCGTGCAGCATGGAGAAGGACTCGCGCGTGGCGACGTGCGCCGAGGTGCGCGCGGCGCCCGGCGACCCGCTCGAGATCCTCCGGATCGTGACCGCCTTCGACTGCGGCGCCATCCTGGATCCGGACAACCTTGCCAACCAGGTCGAGGGCGCGCTGGTCATGGGGCTGGGCGGCGCGCTCTTCGAGGCCATTCACTTCGCCGATGGCCGGGTCACCAACGCCGCGCAGTTGCAGTACCCGGTGCCGCGCTTCCATGACCTCCCGCCGATCGAGGTGGTGCTGCTGAACCGGCCAGACCTCCCCTCGGCCGGCGCGGGCGAGACGCCCATCGTGGCCCTGGCGCCGGCCATCGCCAACGCGATTTTCGCGGCATCCGGGGTTCGGCTCCGGTCGCTGCCGCTCGTCCCGGACGGACGCGTGCCGAATCCGGCCTGAGCATCGGTCCGCGCGAGGTAGGTGTGCGCTGGTGTACGGTCAGTGCCATCAGGACCGGAGGAGATGCCATGTCGCAAGACTCGGGTCGGTTGCGCCGCCCACCGGCCGAGCGATTCGCCGGCTCGGAGCACGTCTTCAACCTGCCCACGGTGGCAGGCAAGTTGTGGCGCGAGGATCACCCGGCCGCGGATGGCCATCGGCAGATGACGCTGTTCCATGCGGGCGACCTGGCGCTCGTGCTGTTCGACTTCGAGGCTGGCGGCGTGCTCGCCGATCACGAGGCCGATGGGTACGTAACCATCCATACCGTGGCTGGCGAACTCGAGGTCTCGACCTCCGAGGCGACGCACCGGCTACCGGCGGGTTCGCTCCTCGTCCTCGCCCCGGGTGTCCGGCACGATGTCACCGCCCGGGTCGCCAGTCAGATGTTGCTGACGGTCCACCTCGTCAAGCCGACCGGGCCGTGACGCTTGTGTCCGCGGCGCTGAGACTCATCCGCGCGAGGTGCGCGGTCGGGCTAGTAGGTCCCGCGTAATTGAGCGCCGGCCCCGCTACAAGTGCTGGTGAGTGAAGGCGCGCAAGTAGCCCTCAATGTTCGCCAGGGGTCGTGGTTAGAGCCCCAGCTCCGCCGGCCGCCCATTGCCGGGCCCCAACCCGGCCCACAGCCTGCGTGAAGGGAGGCCGCGATGAGTCAGGCCCGGCTACCATTGACCCCCCGTGACGACCCTCAGCCCGCCAGATTTCACACAGCTCCACCTGTCAATAGCTCCGAGTCTGCGCACGAAGCTTTGATCCGGCGCGTGCGCTCCGCGGGCGTCGTCCGCGTCGGGCGCATGGCATGTCGAGCAGCCAGTCCGCGACCCAAGGAGTGACGACGATGCGACCCGAGCGGCAGGCTTGCCACGCGGGTGCATGATGACCCGAGACACGTCCGCGCTCATTGGGATGCGACGGTTCGACACGGAGGACGCGGCATGACCACTCTGCAAGTCAC
>DATCQR010000104.1:0-7553 GCA_036569405.1 Candidatus Limnocylindria bacterium | reverse complement strand
GGTCGCGACCGCGACGCGGCGATGCGGCGGACTCATCCGCACCGCCCTCGATCCCGAGTATCCAGCCGCCCTCAGCGCGGCCGATCCGCGCCCGCCGGTCCTGTACCTGGCGGGCGATCCCGCCTCGTTGACGCGGCCGTGCGTCGCCATCGTTGGCACCCGCCGCGCCAGCGGCTACGGGCGTTCGTGCGCGGCTGAGATCGCGGAGGAGCTGGCGCGCGCTGGCGTCACGGTCGTCAGTGGGCTCGCGATCGGGATCGACGCGGAGGCTCACCTGGCCGCCATTACAGCGGGCGGCGTGAGCGTCGCAGTCCTGCCGTCGCCACTCGACCGCATCTACCCACCGCGTCATCGAGATCTGGCCGCTCGCCTGGTGGCGACGGGCGGGGCGCTCATCTCCGAGCTTGCGCCCGGTCATGCTCCGGGCAAGCCGGACTTTGCGCGGCGCAACCGGATCATCGCCGGGCTGGCGCGCGCGGTGGTGGTGGTCGAGGCGCCCGATCGCTCCGGGGCGCTGCTCACCGCCGCCGCGGCGATCGATCACGGTCGGGAGGTGTTCGCGGTCCCCGGTCCGATCGACGCCATCGCGTCGCGCGGGTGCAACCGGCTCATCGCGGACCACCTGGCGACGATCGTCACGTCGGCGGGTGCCCTGCTGCATCGCATCGGCGCGGAGTCTCGCCAAGGCCCGGTGAGCGTCGCCAGCCTCTCCGATTCCGAGGCGATGGTGCTCCACGCCCTGCTGCAGCGCCCCGGCTCGATCGAGGAGCTGATCGGGCGGACGGACCTGTCGACCGGGTCGCTGGCGGCCACCTTGACCCTGCTGGAAGCTCGCGGCCTGGTCGAATCCTACGGTGGCGCGACCTTCCACCCGACCCTCACCGCGCGCCGCATCGGGCGCCCCGTTGGGCTTGACAGCTGATCGGTGGGTATACTTCGCGCGCCACAAGGCAGCCGTGGGTCGTGCCCGACGACGGTCCGCCCCGTGACAGGAGTCACTGTCTATTGATCTCGCTGAGTACTGCGCGCTTCGGAAATCGCGCCCCATTCGCGTCGCTCTCGTACCAGTTGCGACGCCATCGTGCCATCACCCGCATCCTGATCGCCACCCTGGCCATCTCCCTCGCCGCCGCCGTATCTACGGGCGGTGCCGCGCAGGCAGGGCTGACGACGGTCCTCCCGGCACCAGCCTCCATCCTGCCGGTGGGGATCGGCGTCGGCATCGGCACCGGACAGTCCGTGACACTGGCCTTCACCCATTCGATGGATGTCGCGTCAGTGGACTCGGCGCTTTCGATCGCCCCGGCGCACCCGGTGCGCATCATCTGGTCTGACGACGGGCGCCAGCTCCACCTGATTCCCGATGGCCTCTGGTCGCCTGATGCCCGTTACGCCCTGGTCGTGGCCGGGACGGCTCGCACCGCCGCGGGCGCCCTGCTGGGAACGCCGGCCCGCTTCAGCTTCACGACCCAGACGGCGCCGCGCGTCACCGACTTCAGCCTGCATTACGTGGCGGAGACGACACCACCCGCCGTCGCGCTGCGCGCCACCGAGACCGATCAGCTCGGGCCGCCGACCGACACCACCTCGGACGTGAGTGCCGCGACCTCGATCCAGATCGCCTTCACCGCGTCGATGAACCAGGCCGAGGTGGAGCGTGCCTTCGTGCTCAGCCCCGGAGCACCCGGCGCCTTCCGCTGGGACGGCAGGACCCTGACCTTCACGCCGATCGAGCGGCTCGTCGCGGGCGCCCGGTATGCCGTCTCCCTGGTGGGTGTGCATGACCGCGCCGGCAACCCGCTGGGCGGCGATGCCTCGTTCTCGTTCACGACACGGCCCGGTGCCCAGCTGGTGCAGAGCACGCCAAGGGCCGATTCGACCTGGGTGACCGCCGGGGAGATCGGCCTCTGGTTCAGCCAGCCGGTGGATCGCGCAGCGATCAACGCCGCACTTCGGGTCACCGATCACGCCACGGCTGCCCGCCTGACCGGCAAGACGTCGTGGAATGCCGCCGGCACGCAGCTGGCCTTCACACCGGACCGCGCCCTCGCCGCAGGCCATCGCTTCGATGTGCGCCTGGCCGGCGGAGCGGTCGACGCGGACGGCAATGCGGTGACCGCCGCCCTGACCTTCAGTACCATGCCGCCGCTGTCAGGCGCGCCCCCGCGCACGCGGACCCGTGTCGCGGTCCCAGCGCCGGCTCCGTCGTCGAGCCTTGTCGGCTACGCGCTGAACCAGGTCAACGCCGCCCGTGCCGCCTACGGTCTGAGGCCGCTTGTCCTCTCCTCGGCGATCTCGGCCGTCTCCAACGCTCACGCGTGGGACATGCTGCGCAACAACTACTTCAGTCACACCAGCCTCGACGGGAGGACCAAGCAGGACCGTCTGCGCAACGCGGGCATCTCGTTCAGCTGGTCGGGCGAGAACATCTGCTACAGCAACAACTCGGCGCGGTCGCCGAGCGCCGTGCTCAACTGGTGCCACTCGCAATTCATGTCCGAGCCATACCCGGGGTACTCCAACCACATCGGCAACATCCTCGGAACGCACTACACCCGGATCGGCATCGGGATCGCGGTCAGTGGCTCCAAGGTCTACGTCGTGTGGGATTTCACGGACTAGTCCGTGCTCCGGAGCGCCCGATGACGGGTGCTACACTCCCTGACCGATGCCCCCGAAGAAGCGTTCCAGCGGCAACCTGGTGATCGTCGAGTCGCCCGCCAAAGCAAAGACGATCGAGCGGTACCTTGGCCCCGGCTACACCGTCACCGCCTCCTACGGCCATGTCCGCGACCTTCCCCAGAAGAACCTGGGGGTCGATCTCGAGCATGACTTCGCCCCGCGCTACGAGCCGCTCAAGGAGCGCAGGAAGGAGCTCGAGAAGCTCGCCGACCAGGCACGCAAGGCCGAGACGGTATGGCTCGCCACCGACCTCGATCGCGAGGGCGAGTCGATCGCCTGGCACATCGCCGACTACGCCGGACTGGACGATGCCCACGTTCGCCGCGTGACCTTCAGCGAGATCACCAAGCCGGCCATCGAGGCGGCCTTCGCCCACCCGCGCGCCGTCAACCTCGACCTGGTCAACGCCCAGCAAGCGCGGCGCGTCATCGATCGGCTGGTGGGCTACAAGCTCAGCCCGCTGGTCAGCAGCAAGATCCGGCGCGGCCTCTCCGCCGGCCGCGTGCAGAGCGTGGCGGTGCGCCTGGTCGTCGACCGCGAGCGCGAGATCGACGCCTTCACCGCTGAGGAGTACTGGACCATCGCCGCCGAGCTGACCCGTCGCGGAGAGAGCGGCAAGTTCACCGCCGAGCTCACCAAGATCGACGGCAAGAAGGCACGCATCGGCTCCGAGGGCGACGCGCGAGAGCACGAGACCGCATTGCGCGCCGCCGAATACAAGGTTGCATCGGTCAGCCGTACGCAGCAGAAGAAGTCGGCGCCGCCACCATTCACGACCAGCACCCTGCAGCAGGAGGCATCCCGCAAGCTGAGCTTTGGGGCACGACGCACCATGAGCGTCGCCCAGTCGCTGTACGAGGGCGTCTCCCTGCCCGAGGGCCAGGTGGGCCTGATCACGTACATGCGCACCGACTCGCTCTCGATCGCGAGTGGCGCGGTGAGCGAGGCGCGCGGCGTCATCGGCCAGCGATTCGGCGCCGATTTCGTGCCGGACAAGCCGAACGCGTTCCGCAACCGGAGCCGTGGCGCCCAGGAGGCCCACGAGGCGATTCGCCCGTCGAGCTTCGCCCGGACGCCGGAGAGCATGCGGGCGCACCTCAAGCCCGACGAGTACCGACTCTACGAGCTGATCTGGAGGCGCGCGATTGCGAGCCAGATGGCCCCAGCCCGGTTCGACCAGGTCGGCGTCGACGTCAACGCGGGCATCTATACGCTGCACGCCGGGGCACGCAAGCGCGTCTTCGACGGCTACCAGGCCGTCTACGTTGAGGGGAAGGACGATGAAGAGGACGAGCGCCTGGCGGTCCTGCCCGACCTGCGCGACGACGAACCGCTCGACCTCGCCGCGCTGGCCGCCGAGCAGCACTTCACTCAGCCGCCGCCGCGCTTCACCGAGGCGACACTCATCAAGGCGCTCGAGGAGCACGGCATCGGCCGGCCTTCGACCTATGCCCCCACCATCGAGACCATCCGCGCCCGCGGCTACGTCACCATCAAGGAGCGGCGGCTCTTCCCCGAGGAGTCGGCCTTCAAGGTCACCGACCTGTTGGTGGAGCACTTCCCAGAGGTGGTGGACATCGAGTTCACGGCCCGGATGGAGGAGCAGCTCGACGAGGTTGCTGCGGGGACGAACGAGTGGGTGCCGATGGTGCGCGCCTTCTGGGATCCCTTCAGCGTCCAGATCGCCGAAGGGCGCGCCAACATCGCCAAGCAGGTCGAGCTGACCGACATTGTCTGCCCGCTGAGCGGCGACCTGCTGGTCAAGCGCTTCGGTCGCAACGGCTGGTTCCTGGGCTGCAGCGGCTACCCCGAGTGCAAGTACACCGCGCCGCTGCCCGGCGAGGAGGCGGAGGCGGCCGCGCTGCCCGGCGTCGGCGAGGAGTGCCCCGAATGCGGGAAGGGCCACCTGGTGGCGCGCACAGGCCGATTCGGGCCGTTCGTGGGCTGCGACCGCTATCCCGATTGCAAGTACATCAAGCGCGAGACGCCCGCCGCCGAGCGCTTCGGCGTCTGTCCGAAGTGCGGGCAGGGGACGGTGGTCACGAAGCGCGCTCGCCGCGGCAAGCGGCCGTTCTGGGGCTGCGACCGCTATCCCGATTGCGACTACGTGAGCTGGACCCGGCCGGGTCGCCCGGAAGAGGAGGGCGAAGCTCCCGCGGCAGCCGCGGCCGCAAGTGGCTGAGGCGGCCGCGCTGAGCGGCGACGCCGCGGCTGCCCTGCAGCGCTTCCTCGGACATCTCTCGAGCCGCAACTCCTCGCCGGGCACGATCCGCGAGTACCGTCGGCACGTGGCGCAGTTCTTCGCCTTCCTCGGCTCGCGCGGGGTCGACTGGAAGTCCCCCGACCGCGCCACGGTGCGCGCCTACCTGGGCACGCTTGCGGAACGCGGCCTGTCCGCCTCGACCGTTGGGGGGCAGCTGGCGGCCATCCGCTCGCTGTATCGACACGCGGCCCGCCAGGGCTGGATCGCCGGCGACCCGGTGGCGGGGGTTCGCTCGCCCAAGCGCCCGGGACGCCTGCCACGGGTCCTTTCGGTGGACGGGGCGGCCCGCCTCGTGGAAGCGCCGGCAAACTTCATGCGCGTGGGGCGGCGCAGGCGTGACCCCGCCGTGGCCGATGCCACGGCACGCCGCGACGCCGCGGTCCTCGAGCTGCTGTACGCGACCGGAATGCGCATCAGCGAGCTCGCCTCGCTCACGGTCGACCGTCTCGATCCAACTCGGCGCCGGCTGCGGGTGATCGGCAAGGGGAGCAAGGAGCGCGAGCTGCTCTTCGGCGAGCCGGCTGCCCGCGCGGTGAGCGCATACCTGGCCTCGGGACGGCCGACCCTCGCCGCCCGCAGCACGCGACCGGTGGCGGCGCTCTTCCTGAACAGCGCCGGCGGGCCGCTGACCGGACGAGGGGCTCGCATGATCGTGGACCGCTGGGTGACCGCATCCGGTGCTCCGGCCAGCACCTCGCCGCACACGCTGCGCCATTCGTTTGCCACGCACCTGCTCGAGGGCGGGGCTGACCTGCGCACGGTGCAGGAGCTGCTTGGCCATGCCAGCCTGGCCACCACCCAGATCTACACGCACCTCTCCGACGCGTCGCTGCGCACGGCCTATCGCTCCGCGCACCCTCGATCGGGCCGGACCGGATCCGCCCGCCCCACAGAGTGAGCGACGCCGTCGGCGTGGAGACGCCGCCGGAGGCGACGGGTCCATCGGTCGGTCGGGTGCTGGCCAACGCCAGCCTGATCCTGACCGTGGCGGCGCTCGCCAGCCGGCTGCTGGGCTGGATCCGGCTGCTGGTCATCGGCTCGCAGTTCGGCGCCTCGGCGGACCTCGACGCCTATTTCGCCGCCTTCCGCATCCCCGACGCCATCTTCCAGCTGGTGGTGGCCGGGGCGCTCTCCGCAGCCCTGATCCCCGTCTTCAGCAGCTACCGCGCCCGGGAGGACGAGCGCGAGGCCTGGCGCCTGGCAAGCAGCGTCATCAACCTGGTCCTGATCGCGCTGGCCGTCTTCAGCCTCGTCATGGCGATCCTGGCGCCATGGGTGGTGCCGATCATCGCGCCGGGCTTCGACGCGCCGACCACCGAGCTGACGGTGCGCCTCACGCGGCTGATGCTGCTCAGCCCCGTCTTCATCGGGATGGGCGCGGTGGTCAGCGGGCTGCTGAACAGCTACGGGCGCTTCGGCGTGCCGGCCCTCGCGCCCCTGGTCTACAACCTGGCGATCATCGTGGCGGCGGTGGTCCTGGCGCCGACGCTCGGGGTCGAGGGCCTGGCGATCGGCGTGGTGGCCGGCTCGATCCTGCACCTGGCGATCCAGCTGCCACAGCTGCGGAGCGTGGGGCGTCACTACGACCTGACCATCGGCCTTGGGCATCCGGGGGTCCGCAAGGTAGCCTGGCTGATGGGTCCGCGCCTGCTCGGCCTGGCGGCTGGACAGGTGAACTTCGTCGCCAGCACCATCCTTGCCAGCAACCTGGGCGTGGGGGCGGTGACCGCGTACAACTACGCATTCCAGCTGAGCCAGATCCCGGTTGGGGTGCTTGGAGTGAGCGTGGCGGTCGCCCTCTTTCCGACCTTCTCGCGCGATGCTGCGCTGGGGCGCATCGCCGAGATCCGGCGACAGCTGTCTACCAGCCTGCGCATCCTCATCTTCCTGGCCGCGCCGCTCACGGCGGTCATGATCGTGCTGGCGCGCCCGATCGCAGCGGTCTTCTTCCAGTACGGACTCTTCACCGATGCGGCCGCGGAGCGCACGGCGGGAGCACTCGTCTTCTTCAGCATCGGCCTGACCGGCCATATCGTGGTGCACGTGCTGACGCGTGCCTTCTATGCCATGCAGGACACCCGCATCCCCGTCCTGTGGGCGATCTTCGCGGTGGCCATCAACGTGCCGCTGATGGTCATCCTGTCAGGACCGATGGGGGTCGAGGGGTTGGCGCTGGCCCTCTCGATCAGCGCCACGCTCGAGGTGATCGGCCTTGCCCTTGCGCTGCGCCGACGGATCGACTCGATCGATGAGGGGACGATCCTGCAATCGGCCCTTCGCTCTGCGCTGGCGGCGGTGGTCGCCGGCGCCGTCATGCTTGGCGGGCTGGCCGCCGCCCAGGAATGGTTCGGCCCGATGTTGGCGAATGGCGCCGGACGCGTGCTGGTGCTGCTCGTGCTGGTCGCAGCCGGCACGGCGGTCTACCTGGTGGCAGGGATCCTGATGCATTCCGAGGAGCTGGGGCAGGTGCGGCGCTACCTCTTCCATCGGCGGTCGGCGGCGGCCGCATGAGCCATTTTCGACCGGTAACGGCGGGGGATGAGCGCGCCTGGCAGTCGCTCCTGGGCCGGAGCCCGGCCGGCGATTTCCTGCACGATTGGGCCTGGGC
>DATCQR010000103.1:0-4454 GCA_036569405.1 Candidatus Limnocylindria bacterium | reverse complement strand
CGCGCGAGCAGCTCGAAAAGCTCACCCCCGAGATCGAGGCAGCCGAGCGCGCCGCGGACTACGCCAGGGCAGCCGAGCTCAAGTACGGGCGCGCCAACGAGCTCGCCACGCAGCTTGCCGAGCAGGAGGGAAGGCTCAAGGAGCTGAAGGCATCGGGCTCGCTGATGCTCAAGGAGGAGGTCGACGCGGACGACATCGCCGATGTGGTGAGCCGATGGACCGGCATCCCGGTCAGCCGCCTGATGGAGGGCGAGACCGAGAAGCTGCTGCACATGGAGGAGCGGCTGCATGACCGGCTGATCGGCCAGGACGAGGCGGTGATCGCCATCAGCGACGCGATCCGTCGAGCCCGCGCCGGGCTCAAGGACCCGAAGCGGCCGATCGGCTCATTCATCTTCCTGGGCCCCACCGGGGTCGGCAAGACCGAGCTTGCCCGCGCGCTGGCCGAGTTCCTGTTCGACGACGAGGGCGCCATGGTGCGGATCGACATGAGCGAGTACATGGAGAAGTTCGCCGTGTCGCGGCTGGTCGGCGCTCCGCCGGGCTACGTCGGCTACGAGGAGGGCGGCCAGCTCACCGAGGCGGTGCGGCGACGGCCGTACCAGGTCGTCCTGTTCGACGAGATCGAGAAGGCCCATTCGGACGTCTTCAACATCCTGCTGCAGCTCCTCGACGACGGACGCCTGACCGACTCCCAGGGCAGAACCGTCAGCTTCCGCAACACGGTCGTGATCATGACCAGCAACATCGGCTCGGCGGGGCTGATCGAGGCTGCCGAGTCAGGAGCCGATGCCTTCGCCAGGGCCGCCGAGGAGGTCAAGGCCAGCCTGCGCGACCACTTCCGGCCCGAGTTCCTCAACCGGATCGACGAGATCATCGTCTTCAAGCCGTTGGCTGAGGACCAGCTGAAGGAGATCGTCGGCCTGCTGCTTGGCGGCGTCGAGCGCCGGCTGGCGGAGTCGCGCATCTCCCTGGAGGTGACCGATGCCGCCCGCGCCCTCGTCGCGCGTGAGGGTTATGACCCGCAGTACGGCGCCAGGCCGCTGCGGCGGGCCATCCAGCGCCTCATCGAGAACCCGCTGGCCAGGCAGCTTCTCGCCGCCGAGTTCACGGCGGGCGACACGATTCGGATCGACGAGCGCGAGGGTTCCCTCGTCTTCGAGAAGGTCTCCTCGACGCCCGAGCAGCCGGAGCCCAAGAGGCCGGAGCCCGTCACGGCGTAATCATCCGCAAGCCACCTGCAATGCTGGCCGGCCGCCATCGGCCACGGTTGACACCCGGTTGTGCCGAACCTTCCGCGAATGGGGATCCGTTCGCGCCTGTACGACGCACGAGGCGAAGACAAAGAGATCGAGCTGAGCGCGACGGCCGTGGCCGAGCTGACCGACGAGACGTTGCTCTGGGTTGACATCGACGCGCCCGATCAGGCGGCACTCGAGCAGATCGAGGCTGCCTTCCGCTTTCCCGCCCCGATCATGACCGCCCTCGCCACCCCGGGCGATGAGGCCCGGCTTGTTCGGGCACCCGCGGCGATCCTGCTCACGGTCCTCTCAATCGAGGATCGAGACGGACGAGACTTCCCGGTGGCGGTCGACCTGGTGGCTGGACGCAACGCGGTCGTGACGCTTCATGCGAGCCCGGTCGCGGCGCTCGACGAGTTCGAATCGCACGTCAGCGACGAGCAGCGGCTGGGCAGCCTCGATGCCGGCTCGCTCGTCGGTGGCCTGGTGGATACGATGCTCGGCGCCTTTCGCCGGCAGGTGGAGGAGATCGAAGAACAGGTGGACCGGCTCGACGAGATCGCGCTGCGCGGCGAGGATCGGGCCGACTTCCTCGAGCGGGTGGTGGCGCTCCGACGCCGCGCGGCGAAACTGCGACGCATCCTGGTCCCCCAGCGCGAGACGTTCGGTCCCCTGTCCCGTCCCGACTTCGCGCTGCACGAAGACCTCGGAAAGCCGTGGCCGGGACTCCTGGATCGGCTCGAGCAGGCGATCTCCGGCGTCGAACGCACCCGCGAGCTGCTGGTCGGCTCCTCTGACATCTACCTCGGCCGCATGGCGCAGCGCTCAGGCGACGTCATGAAGGCGCTCACCATCCTGTCGGCTGTCCTGCTGCCGGCCGTCGTCCTGGCCGGCGTGATGGGGATGAACTTCAAGCTCGGGTTCTTCGATGATCCCAGCCACTTCTGGCTGGTGCTGGCGGGCATGCTCGGTCTCGCGGTGCTGATCCTGGGCCTTGCCCGGTTCAGGCACTGGATCTGAGACGGCAATCTTGGCAACCCTCTTCGGACTGGTCGGCCGCTTCACCGGCAAGCTGCTGACGATGAGCCTCGGCTGGGCCAGCCTCCTGCCGTTCGGGCGCGTTCCGCGCGACAAGGAGATCTTCCTTGCCGCCATCACCTTCGGATCAGTCGGTAACGCATCAGATCGCGGGGCGCGACAGACGGGACAAGCGCGGCACGGCCTGAGAGTCTGAGCCGCAAGGACCACATTGCACCGATCAGGGACCGATTACACTCCATCGTCCCAACGTGAGCGGAGTGTCGCAATGCCCAAGAAGCAGCCCAACACCGCGTCCGAGCTGCTAGCCGATTGGCGATCGGCTGGACGAGACACCGCCGCCGCAAAGGCTGCATCGAAGGTCGCCAACCTCGCGTTGCAGGCCGCCATGGCAGCCGATGAAGCGGCATCTGAGACGGAAGCCGCTGCGAGGGCGGCTGCGTCTGCGGTGGATCAAGCGCTCAAGGCTGCCGCCAGCGCCAAGAGAGCTGCCGAGCGCGCTGCCACGGCGGCACGTATCCTCATCGCGTCCGCTGAAGGTGACCAGGTCCGAGCGAACCAGGACCTCGAACAGGCCGAGGACGCCGAGGAGTCCGCCGGCGACGAGTTCCACGAGGCTGAAAAGCTGGGCTTTCCGCGGGACGGAGAGAGCAGCTGACGCCGAGCACCGTCGGGTAGACGCATCCGGAGGAGAACCCGATGACCGACCAGATTCACGAGACCGTGCGCGAGCGCTACGCCCAGTCAGCGCTCCAGGTGCTTGCCCGCGGCGAGAACACCAGCTGCTGTGGCGATGCCTGCTGCACGGACACGAGCGTCGGGCCCGATCTGTACTCCGCACTCGAGCGGGAGGAGCTGCCCAGCGCGGCCGTGATGGCCTCGCTCGGCTGCGGCAACCCCATCGCGGTGGCGGACCTTCATCCCGGCGAGCGTGTCCTCGACCTGGGATCAGGCGGCGGCATCGACGTCCTTCTCTCCGCAAGGCGGGTCGGTCCCACCGGACGAGCCTTCGGCCTGGACATGACCGATGAGATGCTGACCCTCGCCCAGCGCAACGCCGCGGAGGCAGGCGCGGGCAACGTGGAATTCCTGAAGGGTCAGATCGAGGCAATCCCGCTCCCCGCCGAGAGCATCGACGTCGTGATCAGCAACTGCGTCGTTAACCTGGCGGCCGACAAGCCGTCGGTCTTTCGCGAGATCGCGCGCGTGCTGCGGCCGGGCGGGCGCATCGGCATCAGCGACATCGTCGCCGACGACATGCTGACGGCGGAGCAGCGCGCCGAGCGTGGATCCTACGTGGGCTGCATCGCCGGTGCGCTCTCGTTCGGAGAGTTCGAGGCGGGCCTCCGCGAGGTTGGCCTGACCGATGTCTCCGTCACGCCAACGCACTCAGTTGCCGACGGGATGCACTCGGCCATCATCCGCGCGACGAAGCCGGCCAGCGCCTAGCGGTGGCGGCGACGGCGTCCCGCGGGGGTCGGCTTCGGGCGCTCCCGCACGTCGCGGCGCGGTGGCGGGACGAACCGGCGGCGCCGGATCTCGACGTTGGCGGCCTCGATGATCGGCGGGAACTTCACGAATGCGGCGTAGGTGGCAATCGCGATCCCCGGCACGATCAGCAGGAGCAGAAGTGCCAGCGGAACGCCGATGACCACCAGCAGCGGCACCACCAGCCAGGTGCCGAAGATGGCCCAGAAGATCCATTCGTGGAGCGCCAGGATGGCCGGGTAGCGCCGGTACATGCGCTGCGCCGTGTTGTAGACGATGACCGCCCCGGCCAGGATCACGAATGCCCCGACCCACATCATGGTGAAGAGGTCGCCGAAGTTGGTCGGGTTGAACGGCGCGAAAAGCTTGTCCATCGGCCGCGGAGTCTAGCAGCCAGCCAGCGGCGCTGACTCAGCCCGCGAGACGGCGAACGGCGAGCACCGTGGCGACCGTGATGTCGGCGAGCGTCTCGTAATCCAGGGTCGCCGGCTTGTCGCCGGCCCGGTGGTAGTTCGGATTGCGGAAGTTGGCGGTGTTCGTGACCTGGATCGCCGGCAGCCGCGCGTCCCAGAAGCGCCGATGGTCGCTCCGCGAGAAGTTCCGCGCCAGCGGAACGAGGTTGAGCAGGGGCCCGATGATCGGCAGGTCGCACGGGTCTCGTAGCATCACCACCCGCTCCCGGCCGAC
>DATCQR010000102.1:0-5428 GCA_036569405.1 Candidatus Limnocylindria bacterium | reverse complement strand
GCCCGGCGGCAGGTGGGGCAGGGCGGAGTTGGGACCCGCCTGGACAAGCGACCCGAAGGCGAGCCCGGAGCCGGTCTCGTTGATGAGGGCGTTGAGCCGCGTCGCCACCTCCCGTTCAGTCGGGCCGGCTCGGAGCTCGGCGAGGATGGCATCGGTCACCTCGTCGGTGAGCTGCGCCGCTCGCTGCAGCAGCTCCAGCTCGCGGGGCAGCTTCACCGCCCGCATCGCGCGCAGCGCCTCCGAACAGTCCTCGATCGCTCCCGCGTCGAGCCGCTCCCAGCGCGCGATCGTCAGATGCTCCTTCTCGACCGCGAGCAAGGGGGGATCGCCGAGCGCACCGCGGAGGAGCCGGAAGGGGTCCTGCCCATCCTGCCAGGTGAGGATCTCGACCCCGGTCGCCCGGCCTTCGGCGTTCTGGCGCTCGAGGTCGGGAACCAGCAGGACCGCGCCCCCGGGCCGGACCGCAAGCGCGAGCAGCCGCTCATGCGGGTTGGCATAGAAGCCGGTCAGGTAGGCGATCGAGGTCGGATCCGTGACGCAGGCAGCCGCGACGTGGGTCGACTCCATCCATTCCCGCAGGCGTTGGATGCTCATCGACACGAGGGTACAGTTGGTTCGAGTAGACAATTGAGCGAGCACCGACACCTTGACCTGACCGGGAACGCGCTGCGCCAGGCGTTCCTGTTGACCGTCCTCATCCTGGTCGTCGAGGCGGTCGCCGGAATCTTCTCGCACTCACTGGCGCTGCTCGCCGACGCCGGCCACATCCTGACCGACGTGGTCGCCCTCGGCCTGGCCTGGTTCGCCGTTGTCCAGGCGCGCCGGCCGGCGGACGCGCAGCGCACCTACGGCTACCACCGGGTCGGCATCCTGGCCGCGATGGCGAACGGAGCCACCCTGATCCTGATCGTCGTCGCGGTCGCCTTCGAGGCGGCCCGGCGGTTCGCCCACCCGGAACCGGTGAACGGCGGCCTGGTCGTCGCCTCCGCCCTGCTGGCGGTCGGGGTAAACACCTTCATCGCCCTGCGGCTGCGCGGCAACCAGCGAAACCTGAACGTCCGGGCTGCCCTCCTACACGTCCTGGGCGACCTGGCGGCGTCGATCGGTGTGATCGTCGCCGGGCTTGTCATCCTCCTGACCGGGTGGCTCTACGCCGATCCGATCGTCTCGCTCGGGATCACCGGGCTGATCGCGTTCAGCGCGATCCGGATCGTCCTCGACACGATGAATGTCCTCCTCGAGGGCGTCCCGAACGGCATCGACCTGGAGGATGTCCGCCGGACCGTCGCGGCGGCGCCGGGTGTCAGCTCGGTCCACGATCTGCACATCTGGTCGCTCTCAGGCGAGCAGATCGCCCTCAGCTGCCACGTCGTGGTCCCCGAGGAGCTGCTGGCGGCCGATTCGGAGCACCTCGTGCGGAGATTGGAAGAGGCGATCTGCGGCAAGTTCGGGATCGGCCACACGACGATCCAGGTCGAAGCGTGCCATCCCTGCGACGAGACGCTGGGGCATGGCGTGGGAGACCACAACCATCCCCATGCGGTTGGTAGGTGACGGGCTAGCCTCTATTCGATCCCCAGGACTTTGAGCTTGTAGCTGTCCCCCGACTCCGTCTCGACCGTGGCCAGCTCGCCTACTTTGCGGCCCAGGAGGGCCTTGCCAACCGCCGACTCGTTGCTGACCCTGCCGTGGCCCGGGTCGGCCTCGGCCGGTCCGACGATCCGGTACGACTCCTCCGGGCCGTCCTCCTCGCTGAAACGCACCGTGTTGCCGAGCTGGACGACGCCGGTCGCCGTCGGAGCCGTGATCAGCTTGTGGTTGCGGATGATCTGCTCGAGCTCCTGGATCCGGCTTTCGATGAAGCCCTGCTCGTTCTTCGCGGAGTGATATTCGAAGTTTTCGGAGAGATCGCCGAGCTCGCGCGCGGACTTGATCTTCTCGACGATATTTGGCCGCCGAACCGTCGTCAATTGATCGAGTTCTGCACGAACTGCTTCCAAACCTTCTGGAGTTATGTCAACATCCGGCGGCACAAGTTCAGTCTACGAGTGCCGTTAGTACTTATGCTGTGCGCGCAAAGCGCCCGTCCATCCAAGGAGGAACGTCTATGAACTCGATGTTGAAGGCTCGCGTGCTGACGGTGGTGATGCTGCTGCTGGGGATCCTCATGGTCGTCGGCAGCACGATGTCGATTTTCTCGACATCGGTATTTCCATTCGACGGCCTCGCAGGCACCGATGCTTCGGTTGCCGGCGTCGCCTTCGGTGTCGGCATCGCGGTCGCTTCGTTCAACCCCGAGCGTCACGTCACCTGGGTCCGTGCCGCGATCCTGTATGCGGCCCTGGTTGTCGTCTACCGCATCATCTTCGGCCTTGCCTGGGGCACCTGGGGCCAGCCCGCGCCTCTCGTACTGGCCATCATCTTCGGCCTGGTGCTGATCTTCCTGTACCCGCGCCGCAGTGAGCTCATGCCGACTTCCGGCGCGATGACCGACAGCCCCGTCAGGCCTGTCGCCTCTCACTGAAAACCAGACCACACCAACTGACCTGAGAAGGGGAGCCGCTGGGCTCCCCTTCTTCTTTATTTATGTGGCGTTTCTAGGCGGGGACCATCGCCTGGGCCTCGGCCATCAGGCGCTTCTGGTAGAGGTAGGATGTCCCGAACACGGCCCCTCCGAGGGCCACTCCAACCACCGCGGCCGCCACCGCATGGAGCGCGTCGGGGGTCAGCGGGATGAAGGCGGTCACGTCGTCGCCGAGCACGAAGGCCAATGTGAGGGCGGCCGGTGTCGCCAGCGGCAGCAGCTGCAATCGCCGTAGCACGGTCGGCACCGGAGGCTCGGAGCGTGCCATCTGGCGCTGCCCCATCACCGAGACCGAGCGCACGTAGCGGAGGTTGGGGGTGACGCTGAGCGCGACCTGGACCACGTTGCCGGGGACCTTTGTCAGCTTTTCCGGCGGGCAGAGGTATTGCTCGGTGCCGGTCCGGGTCCGGATCATCAGCATGCCGAGACCCCGCGAGGTGCTGACCGAGCTGGCGCCCATCAGCTGACCCTGGACGACCAGGGGTTGCGCCGAGCGGTCCCGGAACGCCAGCCGGACCCCCGGCGCGACCAGGCTGACGAGGATCACGACAGGGGCCAGCCAGGCGGCGGCCGCCACGATCCGGACGGCAGTCCCGTGGGGGGCGAGAGGTCCGAAGATCAGCTCCGCCATGATCAGCAGGCTCACGACCACCGCGGCGATCGAGTAGTAGCCGAGCCGGATGACGAACTCCGGCGAATAGCCCTGGAGGAACCCACCCGCTTCGACGTAGCGCTCGCGCTGCTTGCGCTGCTGAGGGCCTCCCGAAGTGCCCGCCGAAGGCTTCGGGCGCACCTGCCGCATCGTCTTCTTTACCTGTCGCACCTGCGCCCGCTTCTTTCCCATGCCGCGGACGAAGTTTATTCGACCGTGGCTGATGCTCCGGCAGGCTCGTCCGCGCTCTTTGCCGAAGCCGTCCGTTTCGCATCAAATTGGGCTAGGCTTTCGTGAGCTGTCGCCATTGGCGGGCATTACCGCCATCTTCACAATAAGAATCGAGGAGCTTTCAATTCCCATGGCTGACCTTGCATCGTCAGTCCCGAGCGCACACTCGGCCGCCATTTATCGCTATGCGGTCGAGCTCGTCGAGGACACCCGCCGGGCCAACGAGACCCGCATGGCGGACGCACGCGACCTCGCCTCGGTGGTGCGGATCGCCGACGAGCCGGCTGCCGACCGAATCCTGGGGGCCGCCGAGGAGGCTTGCGCACGCGACCTGCACATCGCCGAACAGCAGGCCGAAGAGGTCATCCGGCACGCTCGTGCCGGGATCATGGCCGCTGTCCAGCGCTACGCGCAGGCCCTGATCGAAGACGCGCGCAACGCCGGCCAGAGCCGCCTCGACAAGGCAACCGAGCTCGCCGAGCTGGTGCGCCTCGCCGACGCCAACTCGGCCGATCGCCTTCTCCAGGCGATCCACACCGTGAACGAGGCTGCCCTCCGCACCGCCGAGCGCCAGTCGCAGGGCGTGCTGGAGACGGCACAGACCCGGCTCGCCATGGCCGGACGGCTTGCTGAGACCAGCGCCTATTCCAGCCAGACGGGGACTGCGCCGCCGGTTCCGGCGGCTGACCCGGCGGCCGCGGCCGGGTACGCGGACACCGTCCAGACCCAGGCCCCCAGCTTCTCCCAGGCGCCTACCAACGGCGCGCCCGCGCCCGCGGCCGAGCCGGCTGGAGAGGAAGCCGACTACAGCCGCTACCGGCCCGAGGAGTCGCAGTAGCTTCCTGAGTCAGCCAGTGAGCCGACCACGGGAGAGCGAGGTGCTGCGCCAGGTGGCGCAGCGGCTGGCCGAGGTGTTCGCGGCCGCCGCCGCGGTCGTTACCAGGTCGGAGGCTGAGATCCGCCGCCATGAGGAGGAAGCCGCTCGCGTTGCAAACGTGCTCGGAAAGGCCGATCCCGCTTCCCGCGGCCGGGTGATGTCCGCCCGCCGCGCCGCCGGCATGGCCGAGCTCCTGGCCGCCCAAACCCTTGCCGACGAGATGCGCTACCAGGCCGGATCGCGCGCCCTCGCGGCCGTCCACCGCTATGCCGGCACGCTCGCGGCCGAGGCGGAGGCGGCCAACGCCATCGGACGTTCGAAGCTGGCCGAGCTCGAAACCGTGTTCGACGGGCTCGACAGCACCAACGCCCGGGCGCTCCTCGCCGTCGTCGAGGAGGCGGAGGCCCAGCGGATCGCCAACGCCGAGCGCCGGGCTGCCGACCTCACCGCGCAGATCCAGGCGGCGATGGGCTCGCTGCCGCCGCCCCCGGTCGCGTTCGACGTGACCCGACCACGCTCGGGCAAAGCCCGCCGCAGGGCCAGGCGCAACCAGGTGGAAGCCCAGCCCCAGGACGCCGAAGCAGACTCGGCCGACGTTGTCCGCCTGAACCCGAACCGACGCCGCAGCGTGACCTGATTCAATGACCGGCACGCTGCTGACGACTCTCGAGGTTGCCGAGCGCCTCGGTCTCAGCAGTGCGGCGGTCGCCCACGCGGTACGGACTGGCGCACTCCTGCCGACCGCGCGGACGAATGAGGACTTCCTCTTCACCGAGCGTGCCGTCGCCGCATTCGCGGAGAGCAGGGCCGACGCCGCGGCCACGCCGTTGGAGCCACCTCCGGCGGTCAGCCGCGGTGAATGGTCGGGCGATGTCGACCGCCTCAACACATGGTTGAAAGATCTCAGCGAGTCGGCCCCTGGAGCGGCGGCTGCGGCGGCTGCGGCGGCTGCGCCGCCGGCCCCGCCGGACGCACACGCCGCGCCGGCGGCCCCGGCAGCGCCCGTCCCGGCGCCCGTTCCGATCGCGACGCCCGAGGAAGCGCGACCGGCGATCGATTTTCGGCCGCCCCCTCACCCCGTGGC